>CAYSWR010000011.1:0-23840 GCA_964434855.1 uncultured Nitrosopumilaceae archaeon
ATTCTCCAGTCAAATAATAAAACAACGCTTGTAGTGCGTATCCTTTGATTATATCGCCAATCTTTGGATCATGATACTCTAGATACCCTCCCCTGAATTGATTTTCTATCATATCTATATTCAGACCCTGGGTGATGTTTGAAAGTAAGCTAAGATAGAACTCACGCGGTTTTGCAGGTGCCTCAATCATTCCTGTAGTAGAAATGATGGATGGGTTTGAACAAATGACTGCTCTCCCATGATATCTATAATCACCAAGATCATAAGTACATGTGAGTTTGTTTGTACAGACAAGCTGAAATTTGTCCGAACCTGCCTCATTTTCTGGTATTATACCTGTGATAACTTTTTGAAACTCAAAACCATCATACAATATGATATTGGTCTCTTTGCTGTTTGCAAAAGATTCTTCTTCGAATTTTATCTCTTCAGTGGTAGGATTGTGTCTTTCAAACGGTACTCTAGTATCAAATATTCTGCATGCAGCAAGTTCACGTGCAATATTTGACTGGAAATAATTGAAAATGTTTTTTCTTATCTCTACTTTGACTTGAAAAGTATCTCTTATGAAATTGGCAAGATCATCGATCTTTATCTCTGGTACAGACGGTTCATCATACAAAAAAACCGTGGATATTTTCAACAATAAAACAAAGAATTACTATGTTTTATCTTCTTAATTCTTTTATCTTTGCAGCAGTTACTTCGGCTGCTTTTTTACCTGAAAGAAGCATCGAGCCATATGTTGGCCCCATTCTTGCAATGCCAAAAGTCTCAGTCACTGACATACCTGCAACAACAAGACCTGGATATATTTCGCCTGTCTTGTGAACCACTCTGTTTTCTCCATCATCTACCCACATTGGATTCATGCCTTTCCATTCAACCATCTTTCTGTCTACCAATCTTTTTACCGCTACAGAGTCATGGCCAGATGCATCAATTACCATCTTAGATTCTAGAGCAATTGGGTCCACACAAGTAATGTTGCGTGGTAAAGCTGAGACAGGCATCCAGTTTACAACCACGCCTGCAACTCTGCCGTCTTTTAAAACCAAATCATCAAACTTTGTTAAATTAAGAAACTTTACACCTGCATCACATGTTGCTGCAATAAGCTTTGAAACCGCATGTGGTCCTGGTGTGAGGTATAGTCCTTCTGCAACTTTTTTGTATGGAATTCCAAGCTCATCCCAGATCTTTTGTGCCGGTGCTCTTACCGTTACAGGGTTCATCATGTAACCTCCTAGCCAGTATCCTCCGCCAAGATAGTTGTTTTGTTCAATTATCAGAGTCTTAAAGCCCATCAACGCAAGCTCTCTTCCAGCAGTAAGACCTGCAGGACCAGCTCCAATTATTATTACATCAGAATCTGCGTAATTGATTAGAACATCATGAAATTCATTTGCTATAGCTCTTGTAATTTCAACTTCTCTGACATCGGCAAAAATTTTTGGAACCTCGTTTGTGTACTCTGCTTGCTGCATGAAAATTCATACTGATACAAGTACATTAATAGTTTGCTCAGTTTGCAAACGTTTCTTCAAATGCTTTGATAGATTCTCTAATCTTTGTTTTCTTTGGAGGATTCTTAAAAGCATACGCAGATATGATATCAGATTTTGCAAGGTCATTTTTAGAAATTGCAAATTTTGCAGCTCGTATAGAATCCAATATGACATTACAACCATTTGAGCTGTCATTTGTTCTTAGTGACAGATCCATTTCTATTGGAGCACCAAGAAAGCCTTTTGCCTCCATCCAGTAATAGCTGACTCTGGAATTCCCAAGCTGTTCTGCGTATTCTGTTGTACCTGCTGTTGATCTAAACTGATATGGCACCTCAATTGATATGGACTCGGTCTTTATCTTTCTCTTTTTCTCTCGAAGCTGTTCTGCCATCGTATTTTGAGTGTCTGCGTTTCCGCCAACATCGAGTTGATACGATTTGTGTATTGTTATTCCTCGATTTACCATGAATTCCATCATTCCGCGATGAAATGCTGTTCCGCCAAACTGGCTCATCAAATCGTCTCCAAGAATCATCAAACCTTTTGATTCAAATGATGATCTTAGTTGTGGAGTGATGGTTTTTGATGATGTTGCGTTAAGAAAAGAACAGCCAACTTCTAGAGCTGCCTTGGCATAACTCTCACTGCTTTTGTCCATGCCAGAAGAGATCAAGTTTACAAGAAAATCTGGTTTTATTTTCTTTAGAGAATCAACAAATTCATTGTATTTCACAGATTTTACCTGACCATTTGGTATGTTTATTGGATCATCAACAACTCCTGCTTGTACTGACAAATCAGAATTTATTTTATAGTCTGTTATTACATCCTTGATCTTTTTTCCAACTTTTAAAGAATCTACATCATAAACTCCACTTACAGATATGTCATTTATAGTAAAACCTGCAAGCTTTGGATGCCAGAGACCTTCGGTTGAATTTTTGTAAAACTCTAATCCTTTGATCAACGTCTTTGTAACACTTCCAACACCTGTTATTGCCATGTTGATCTTTGACATCTGATTTTTTTCTTGTCGGTGATCATTTAACTCTTTTCTAGGTGATATGATTAGCTCAAACTAAGTTGATGATAAAAATCCTAGATTTACCAACTGATTTATTGCATTTAGCTAAAATTCCACTATTCAAAAATTTATATGCCTTCCAGCGACAAATTCATTCGTACGTTGAGTAAGACTAGTCTTAGAGAATCTAGAGGCAATAATTTACCAAAACCAAAGATCAATTGGGGTAGGCTAGAGGAAGCTGACAAGTTTGCAGAAACCGTGAAACTTTTTCGACGTGGCCTGATAAGCTCTGATGATTTTAGGAGATTCCGATTACAACATGGTGCATATGGAAGTAGAATGACTGACAACTATTCCATGGTTAGAATAAAAATTCCAGCTGGTGAAATTTATCCAGACCAACTTGAACGTATTGCACAGTTAAGCGAATCATTCTCTATTGGAAGCGCGCATGTTTCCACACGACAAAACTTTCAGTTGCACTGGGTTATCTTAGAAGATGTATCTGAAATCATGCGAGGACTTGCTGAAGTGGGTCTGACATCAAGGGAAGCATGTGGAAACACAGTAAGAACTGTCATGTGCAGCCCTCTTGCAGGTGTGTGTCCTGATGAGGTCTTTGATCCAACTCCATATGCACTTGGGGTGTCAAAGTTTCTCATAAGAAACCCACTAAATCAAGCTCTTCCAAGAAAATTCAAGATTAACTTTACTTGTTGTGAAAAACATGGAATGGCAAGAATTGCAGACATTGGTCTTATTCCACAAAAGATAGAAAAGGATGGAAAAACACTGCATGGTTTCAAAGTGTTTTTGGGTGGAGGACTGGGTGCACAATCATTTGTAGGACATCAATTTGAAGACTTTACACAAGAAGACGATCTGCTGTATACGGTAATTTCTGTCCTCAGGATATTTGACAGACTGGGCAATCGAGAAAACATGGCAAGAAACAGGATGAGATATCTAGTAAATGAGATGGGATGGGAAAAATTCCAAAACCTAGTACTAAAAGAAAGAGCAATTGTAAAAGCAACCCAGTCTGTCATAGTAAAACTTGAGATAGACAAGACTCCAGATTCATTGCAAAAAATAATTATCAGCTCAGAAACTCCTTCTGTTCCTGATGGGTTTACAAGATGGAAGAAAGGTAATATAGAAAAACAAAAACAAGATGGGTACAGCGCAGTCTTTCTTACTTTGGAATCAGGCGATATTACTGCAAACCAGCTCAGAGCTATTTCCCAACTTGCAAGGGAATTTTCTGCAGAAGGCAGAGTACGAAACGGATTCACCCAAGATATAGTGTTTAGATGGGTAAAAGACGATGATCTTCCAAAATTGTATTCTAGATTGCTAGAAATAGGACTGGCAAATCCTGGCGGTCTTACCATGTCTTCAGTCGTGGGATGTTCTGGTACAACTTCGTGTAATCTTGCATTGACAAACTCGCACAGACTTGCAAAAGAAGTTCAAAGAAAGTTCCTTGAGCTAAAGTTGGACACTGATGATGATTTACGTGATGCTAGCATCAAGATAAGTGGATGTCCAAACTCTTGTGGCCAGCACGAGATCGCTACAATAGGATTCTTTGGTGGCGGTGGACGAATGGACAAACACATGTATCCATTATACAACATGTCACTTGGAGGAAGAGCTGACGAAAATGCAATGCTTGGACTGTTTTGCTTGAGGGTGCCAGCAAAAAGAGTGATACCTACAATACTAAAAATAATTGAGACGTTCAAATCAGAAAAGAAGCAAGGGGAGAGACTAGACCCATGGATTCACCGTGTAATAGATGGCTATGGCGGCCCAAAGATAAAATCACTAAACGATATCAAAGAGATACTAAAACCAGTTATAGCTACACCTTCAATAGAGCAAGACAAAGATTTCTATGCTGACTATGGAAGTGAAGGTGGCTATCACGCCAAAACAGGAAAGGGCGAGTGCGCTGCGTGAGTGCAGAAAAGACAACACGAATAACAATAGATGCAGATTCGTTACGATCCCAAGTGCGAGACAAGAGTGTCAGAGTGCTTGACATAAGAAAAGAAGATGACTATAAACAAAGTCACATCCCAGGTTCAGTGAATCTTCCTCTTGCAAATCTTTTGGCAGATGACAGTCCACAAAAAGTCTTGCAGCTTGTCCAATCTTATGGAATTGATGATCAAACTCCTGTAGTGGTGTATGATGATACGTTTGGTGCTCTGGCATCAAGAGTGGCTTGGACTTTACAATATATCGGTCATGACGATGTTTCACTCTTAGATGTCACTTTTGGAACATGGAAAAAGATGGGACTAGAAACAAGCACTGACCAAGTTTCATATGACAAAAAAACCCATTCACTAAAACTAAGGCCAGAAATTCTTGCAACAGTAGATTATTTAGAAACTGCCAAAGAAAAAAAAGAGACAGTACTGGTTGACAACAGAGAACGATTAAACTATCTTGATAATCACATCCCAGGAGCAATCAACATTCCATATAGGATGCTTGCATCAGAAGAAAACATACTACGACCAAAAGAAGATCTCAAAAAACTAATTCAAAACAGGAACATTACACCCAATTCTGAAATTATCACATATTGTGGCAGTGTGGGGACGCTTTCTGGACTAGGATACTATGCTCTCAAATCCATTGGCATGCCAAATGTAAAACTGTACGTGCGTTCATTTAAGGAATGGAAATCTCTTGAAAAACCAACTGACAGTCAAAAAGACGCAAATTACTGGGACCTTTCAGCAGAATAAATTTAATTCTGGGCTACTTGACTTCGAAGCTTCTTTGTGACATTCATTTCTATGTTATCAAGAAGCTCTAGAATTTTTTGCTTGTTTGCTTGTAGATATTCCACGCCTCTGTCCTTTATTCTAATTTTGTATAGTCTTATTTCTCTGTGCTCTTCAAAGAAATGTTCAATCATCTGAGGTCCTTTCTTTGAGGGATCAATGAATGCATCAAGATTTTCAAGTGTCTGTTCTATATCCAACCTTTCTATGGAGGATTTGGTTTCTTGTATTGCTTCACTGATTTCTTTTAATTGTTGAACTGATACGGAGCCTTTCTTTTTAATTCCAAACTTTGATCTCTTTTCAGCACCAACTTTTTCTGCAAGCTCTGGTGCTAACTCATAACTTATTTGCACATGAAATCCTTGTTTTTTCTCATTTTTTATTATCAATCCTTTTTCTATTAATTTTCTTGCAGCATCTTCAATCTCGGCTTTGCCAAGCATTGTAATCCACACCATCGGTCCTATCTGGTGATATCCTTGTCGTATTGATTCTAAAACAACAACTTCGACAATTCTTCTAAAGCCTTCATCAGCTTTTACATTTTCAAAATCTTTGTCTCTAACAGCTCGCTTTGCATTTTTTACATCAATTTCTATAGAGCGTTTTAGAGCCTCGATGGCTTCTGGTATCTGATTCAAAATAGAAAGATAGCATCCCTTGTTGTACCAAGCCATGCCATCTGTTGGATCAGAATCAATGGCTTTTTCATCACATTCTAGTGCTTTTTCATAGTTTTTTGTCTCATAATGGACCAATCCCTTTAGGTTCCATGCATCTGCATTTGTGACATCGATTTGTAATACCTTGTCATAAGCTTGCATTGCTGCACTAAAATCATCCATGTGAAATCTGGCATATCCTAATTTTATAAGAGAATCAACATGGCCAGGATCTATTCTTAATGCCTGCTCAAATGCCTGGGCAGCCTCTTCCATCTTCTCATCGGCCATCAGTCTAATTCCATTTTTGAAAATTTTGTTTCTTGAATAATCTGCATCGGTAAGCTTGGACTCTTCCTCTTTTCTGGCCTTGTCTTTAACCATTGTTTTCATAGTATCATTGAATTTTACCAGATAAATACCATTCAGAGTATGATGATAATACTTAATCAGGCACTAAAATTGACATTGATAATATTTGCAAAATTGACAAATAATTAGCTGATATGATAACTAAGGGTAATGTATAATGAAGCAGTAAAAATTACATGAACTACTGTAAACTGGTAGAATGTATGAGCTGTGGGAGATTGATAGCTCCTGTGCGATGGGAGAAAAAATATCATGGACTCAGAGGCCACTGTCCCAAATGTCATACAAATTGGCCTGAATCATAAACTAGTAAAAACTGCTTAAGTGTTAAAGTATCAAATGCTTTCTATGTGGATTTTTCTATACAAAACAAGATATGATGATTTTAATGTGAGGGAACAACTAATTAGACAAAACCTCTCAAGTGGTATGAATCAAATTATGATGTTCTAAAAAGTTATATGGTAGATAATTCTACCATATGGTAGAGATATTTACCATACATGAAATTGCATAAATACCTAGAACAAGCACTTGGAAACAAGATCTCCATTAGTGTACTTCGGGTTCTGGTACATCACAAGGGCAAGATCTTTACCATAAGAAGACTGGCAGAAGATGCAGGTGCCTCACATCCAGAAGTGTCGACAACAGTAGAAGATCTAGAAAAGTTTGGCATTGTTCAAATCCAACCCATAGGGAGAGCACATCAGGTATCATTAAACGAAAAAAGCTATGTCCTAAAAGAAATAGTAGAACCCATTCTTAAAGCTGAAGAAAAAACCCTTGACAGAGTAATTTTGATTTTAAAAAACCATCTTGGTACAAAAAAAATCACCTCAGCCGCAATTTTCGGAAGCGTTTCAAGCGGTGAAGAAAAAGAGGATAGTGACATAGACGTTTTAATAATATCCGATGATTTTGAACATGCTAGTATGCTTATTTCAAATGCTGGGCAAGAGATATTTCTGAAATTACATAGTAAGGTAGCTCCGATCATATTCTCTAAACCTAAATTCAAATCAAAAAAGAAAAAAAATGCTCTTATACGCTCAATTCTGAATAACCACATCATGATTTATGGAAAGGACTTGATGCGCCTTTAGAAATGACAAAATCAGTAGATCCAAAAAAGACATCTGGTTATATTACAAAGGCTGAAGGATTCTTGGAAATGGCTAATCTTGCATTACAAAATGAAAAGTACGACAGTGCAGTAATGAATGCAGTTCATTGTGCTATCAGTGCTTTGGATGCCTTGACCACGTCATTTAAAGGCAAACGTGCATCAGGTCAACATACTGAAGTGCTTTCCCTTATCCAAGGAATATTTCCGTCCCAAGAATATGAAGAAATTAAAAAACAGTTCACTTCTCTGATAGGCAAAAAGAATGCATCAGAATATCAACCTGATTTAATGGATCCTAAAGAGGCTGAAGATTCAGTACGATGGGCAGAACGGATTCTTACCAAAGTAAAGGCTAAATTGAAATCATGATCCATTGCTCGTGTTGATACACACACCAAATTGATTTTCTAGCAAGTTCAAGCTAAAATCACAAACTTGTACTTCGTCGTCCACTTTCCAAGTCCATCACTTCATCTACTGTGGAAACAAAGACCTTTCCACTTCCCCTTGACCCGCTTACTACGACTTTGGCAATTCCATCCAAAACTCGATTCACCATTGAATCATTAACTATAGTTATAACAGAGTTCATTGGGTTGTATTCTGCAGTGTGTAGTGGCATTCCCTTGCTGTCCCTTATCATGGGTCTGATGCCATCTCCCTGACCTCTTTCAGAAACCACAGTGGCACCAGTAACTCCAATTTCTTTTAGAACACCTAGAATGCCCCTGACTTTTTCTGGTCTTACTATGGCTTCAATCCTTTTCAATTATCAAATATGTTTATGGTAAGGGTATAAATCAATTTTCAAATCTTCTTGCTTAATATTATGTAAAATTATTGTTTTTATGATGTTATAATGAATAAATTTGACGCTAATTCTAAAAATAGTTCAATACGAAGGTAGGATTTATTCGCGGTCTTTCATCAACCTCGACATTGAAAATAGAATCACCGCAGTAACACACAGGATTGCGCCAAGCAAGAAAAGAATTATAGCAGCAGCAAGTGAGCCAAGAAAAACTATCTGCCTATGGAGGTACGCGTCAAGGAAATTGTATCCCATTATGGAACCAACTATGATAAAGGCAATTCCTGGGAAACCATAAAAAGGAATCGGATGTTTTACTGAAATAAATTTCAACGTATTCATCAGAACTGATACTCCATGTTTAACTGGATTGTGTGTAGAGGTATCATTTCCATAAGAGACCGATATTGGCACCTCTCCAACACTTAATTTATTATTGCTCGCCTTTAGAATAATTTCAGTTGAAACTGCCATGCCATTCTCGGTTGGATGGATGACATCTATTGCTTTTTTTGAGTATGCCCTGAATCCTGATTGTGCATCACTTAACTTGAAATCTGTACCCATGTTTGAAGCCGATGTAATTATTTTAATGCCTCTCTTTCTGTAACCATGGATATTATTTATTCCATCTAAAAATCTAGAACCAATTACAACGTCTAGATTTTGTTCAACTAATGCATTAACTAGGTTCGGAATTTGATCAGGATTGTGTTGACCATCACCATCTAATGTTATCATGATGTCGGCATTTTCTCTTCTTGCAGTTTCAAATAAAGTAATTATTGCGGTTCCATATCCCGTATTTTTTTGATGAGATACAACTACAGCTCCGTTTTTTTTTGCAACATTTGCTGTGTTATCGTTGGAGCCATCATCACAAACAATTACCTTGTCTGTATACTGGAGGCTTTTTTTTACTATATCGCCAATAGTATGCTCTTCATTAAATGTCGGAATGCAGACAACTTTCATGCTATTTACACTTGTAATTCCCAGCAATTATTTCAATCGCTTATGACAAGTATCCAAGCTTTGTCAGAGTTGAGAGGATCATCTTAAAACACTCTTCCTCGCCATGCTTTTCCGTATCAAGTACCAGTTCTGGTTTTAGCGGTTCTTCGTAAGGAGCTTGTAGACCAGTAAGATTTGTAATCTCGCCAGCTAGTGCTTTTTTGTAAAGACCTTTGGGGTCTCTTCTTATGCATTCATCAACAGATGCTTTAACCCACACCTCTACAAAATCTCCCAATTCTTTTCTGGCAAATTCTCTTGTCTCTATGTAAGGTGATATCAGCGGGACTATAGTAGTTATTCTGTTTTTTAGCAAAATTTTTGCTACAACGATTAACCTTCTGTTATGCTCTTTTCTATCTTCTGGAGAAAATCCAAGATCTTTACTTAGAGTTTTTCGTATCTCGTCACCATCTAAGATATCAGCTGGCCACCCCATTTGCTTGTAATAGTTTTTTAATCTAAGAGCTAGTGTGGTTTTTCCGGAAGCTGGAATGCCTGTAAGCCAAATCACTGCTGGTTTCATGGCTTTAGCTGAAAAGACATGTCATTAATTACTTTTGATTTCATTTATACAAGATTGCAGAAAATCTCATGTATCTATATAATCTTAGGTTCGGTATCTCAGGTTTCTATGGTATACGCATAACAGGAGAGCAAGACGCCAAAACTATACAAGAGACTTAATTCATGAATCTGTCGTGAAGCTGATTCCAATTATTGTCTTTGCAATGTTGGTTATGCCATATACATATGCGCAATCTGAAGAAACAACCAACGCCTCTATCTTTGTACAAATCCAGGTGCGAAACTCTGATGGTCAGCTTGTAACATACCTTGAACCAAACAAGATCTTTATCCTAGACATGGAATTACTAACAGGGGTATTGGACACACAGCCTGTCCAGCAGACATTTTCACGCAGTGGTCAGAACTTTGAGCTAATAACACTAGATGTGGAAAAAAAAATTACTATTCCTGACGTAATTTCAAAGACATCATTTGGAACTATAGTTGATGGCAAGGAAGTTAGGTTAGTATCATCTGTTCATGATGGATATCCTGTCATACCAAGCGATACAGTAACAACAATTTGGACAATAATTAGGCCCGCTCGCTAGTCTTTGAAAGTATGGTTCCAACACCCATTGCAAAAAATACTACAAGTGGTACAAACCTGTAGGGCTGGATTGTTTGATCGGTAAAGCCTTGCAAGACAGGTGCAGACAAAAGCATGCCCATTATGAGTACCATGATGGAATCTGCATGTATGATTCCTCTTCTTGATAATACAAAAAGTCCTACAATTAGTGGCAGTATGAAAAATAGTACAATAACATCAAATCTCATCTGAAATGCCCAAGCAGTAAATCCTCGCCAAAAGTCGTTTGCATCAGAATCCAGGCTATAACCTGATATGTTTATTCCTGCAGCTGCAGCCGCAATGCCTGCAACAATCATTACTCCGTATATGGCTGCCAGTATCTTCTTTTTTTGTCGTGTAAGGTTTGATCTGTAAATGAAGAAAAGTGTCATGGGCAAAAACATTGCAGTAAGTGCTTTTGCTGGAATCGATGCAATAAAAGATGGTGGAGAGAGTGGCCACTTTTTGTAAATGAAATATAGTGAAAGTACATACAACAAAGTCCAGAGATTGTCATATGTTGCTGATGTGTCATATGACAAAAATGTGCTGCTTTGAAGTAAAATTGCTACTGCAACAACGCCTGCAAATCTCTTTTTTGATAATTCTTTTGTGAAAAAATATGTTAAAACAACAAGTGCAATGCTTACAACAAATGGCAAGACTCTAATGTTTCCAAAAATATCTAGTGATACTGAAAGAAGTAGATACTTAAGGTGCGGTTCAAAGCTGCTTGCAAATTGATTAGGACTCCAACTTTGCACTCTTTCTTTTACATCTTTATAGTCTGCCCAAATTTCTTCTTGTGAAAGTTCTTTTGCAGTAAATGATACATAAGCTGCAAGAAATATTATCATTACAATAAAAGCTATTTTTTTAGAGACCTCGAAATCAAAGACAAGCTTGATAGATCTTCTTATTATCTGTGGAATCTTGTTTTTTTTGTACAAGATTGCAATTCCAAGAAGGATAAAGTTTGTAGCTAATAATGGATAGATCCAGACTCCTGTCTCATATGGGGTGATTTCTATATCCCTAAACGAGCTTGTTGACCTGGTAACCAGGGAAGGAAAGAGGACCGTAGTTAAACTGATAAGAACAATAACAAGCGTTGCTAGAAATACAATCCAGGAGGCCTTGCTTGTCTTGGCTTGAACTTTTTGTTCTTTTGTAGCGGGTTTTTTAGACAAACGACTTTTCTTAAATGCTGGGACTTAAAACTTGACTGCTTTTTGGTTTTTATTCAGGTTCTACATACTATTATATGAGTTTCTAGTGGAAGTGATATGGACAGACAAGACATTGCAGAAATCATGGACAAGATAGAAAGGGAAGATGCCATATTTGCAAAAAAGTCCTATCTTGACTCGCTTTCAATTTCTCCGCATTACTAGATAGATTAGCGGTTCCTGTCTAAATTCACTGCATCTATTATCTTTTTGATGTTTATCTTTTCTGGTAATGGTTCTCCAGTTCTATTTACTGATAATTGTTTCATCTGTCTGCCTTTTTCTAAACCCACAAATGTATAGAAAATTTCAAAACTATCTAAACCAGTATATTTGCAAACACTTTTTGTAAATTTATTTATCAGTATTTTCCTAAAAACTTTGGGATAGTTTTCTAATACTTTGGTTTCTATATCGATGTGTTCTTTGTTATGTTCTAGACTTTTTTCTACAAATTCACGCACCGAATCAGAGTTTTGGTTTTCTAGTAAATTAAGAATATAGATATCTGCTAAACTTTTTATTGAATACAGAGTTTCTGATGTTTTAGTTCGAAGAGTAGATATCTTCAAAACAGTAATCTTATCACCGAAAACAAACTTTGTTTTATTTCGCCAAGCTCTTATTACCCAGTTCTGCAATGAGGACCTATGAATTTCTCTGGAGTCCTTCCAATATCCTATTCTTTTTGCATGAGTAGTTTTAATTACCCATGAACTTACGCTTTCGAATACTTTATTTATTTTGTCAAAACTCATATCGGCGGTTCGGTTGTCTGGGCTTGAAAAATAAAATTTAGGTATCTTTAAATTTCCAGGGGTAAATTGGGAACGGTAAGTAAAAGCACATTTACCAATAAAAAAATCCTTTTTTGTCTTTTCTAAAGTTTCTATTGCATGCTCCAAATGATCTTGTAACCAGACATCATCATGATTCATAAAAGCAATGTATTCTGTCATTGCAAGTGCAATTCCCACTGAATTCGGACCAGACTGAGCTCCAGTTCGATGAGGGAGATTTATGTATTGGACCCGTGAATCATTGAATGAAGTTACAGCCTTCTCGGTTTCTTGGTTGCAATGATCTCCAATTACCAAAATTTTCCAATTTGAAAACGTCTGTAAGATTACAGATTTAATAGCGACACGAAGTACATCTGGGCGATTGTAAGTAGAAATCACAATAGTTACTTTTGCTTCATTCTTTACATGATTCATAGAAATTTAAGTAATAATGACAGAACACTACGTAACTCATTTGTAGTCTTTTTATTCTGCATTACTAAATTTTGTATCTCAGATAATGAAGCCCAATAAGACATGTCAGACTTTGTAACTTTTACTCTCTCCGGCAACTCAATAATCTGATACAAACATTTGGATTGATAAAACCGTCCTCCTTCATCAGATTGTATACATTCTGCTAGTACAGTTTGTCCCTCAAAGCTAATATTTCCATCTTCCTTTATATTTTGAACGCTTGGACCCCACACTAATGCCTTATCCATACCAATAATTATTTGAGCATTTAAAAGGAATTTTAGTACCCCGTCTTTCTTTTGACAGTACAATACGACTTTTTCTAAACCTAGATTATGAACTAAAGGTTGTTCCCAATAAGACACCTCTCGATCAGTCGCACTCACTCTAAATCCCTTTACTACGAATTCAACCTGATCATTGTCATAAATTACGTCTTCATTAACACTCCAATTTTTTAGTTTATCCAAATCTTTAATTTTAAAATTATATTTATTTTGGTTTTGTAATTCTTTTAGTACTTCGAATATTCTTGTACTAGAACCCTTTTGATAATAAGATTCATTTAACCAATGTTTGAGTCCATTATGTTGTAGGTCTGAAAAGAAAGCAATATTATTTGAAGTTAGTTCTCCCCAGTTACATGAAACGAGGACGGATCTTGTGTCAGTATTTATCAAATAGTCTTCTTCAAGTAGTGATAGTAATTCTCTAATTTCAAACCATCTAAACCTATCATCTATATCATTTAAAAAATATCCACTCCGCAATCGAATAATTGAGTTCTGATTACTTTTGTTCATGAATCTTGTGCTATGTTCTAACTGAACGGAATTAGAGATGCACTCATAACTATCATCTGATTCCAGAAAATATCTCAAAAACTTCGTTTCCTCTCCGCCATGTACTTTCATATAGTTACTAACAGTTGCTTGCACACTTGGACCAATTTGGGTCCCATTTACATTACCTGGTTCGGTTTTAGCTTGAAGTAGTATCTTGGCATCTTGGATAATAAATCCAAGCACACCTACTTCTTGTTGCAGAATTATTGGTTGTTCCCAAACCAATTCCTTTTTTTGTTCAGAATAAACTTCGACTCCGATTATTGAGAAAAAATAATTTTTTTCATGTGTGATATTTTTACCAGTAAAAATCCAATTCTTAATATTACTAATTGGAATCGTTTCAACTTTAAGCTTGCTTAAACCTCTTCTTTTAGAAATCCATGATATTATCTCATTTTTTTTCATTATTAGCATTTTATTTAGTTAGGGTGTATTAAAGACAATTTGAAAGTTTTGAAAGTTCATAATTTTATCATCAAATAACAACAAATCATAATCTACGATATAATCTAGTTACTAACGAAAAGTATCCTAAAATTACGAACAAAGGGTGGCTTTGCATTTTTACTCTTCGTCAATGAACTTTTTTGTAGAGTCCATAAAAAATTAGGAAGGAGTTTTGTAGCTCTCCGATGAGCTTACTGCATATTTTTTGTTAAATTTTCTTCACAAAATCTCTCGGACTCGTACCAACTGTCAGTTCAAAAACCATCGGACTCGAACCTATGATTCAGAAATTATAATTTCCTTTTAGTAATGCTATAATTGTTTATATCTACGCATATAGTTCACTAACTTTAATATTCGATTGGGTGCTCTGAATACTGTGTTAGTAAAAAAGCTGCTTGCAGGTAGCATTTTGATTTTACTTATCTTAACTATTCCTACACTAACTGCTTTTGCACAGACGCAAAAGGTTCCAGTAGTGGTACTATTCAAGGAAAAATTATCAGACAAGCATATAGACTTGGTAAAGGCTAACGGAGGAGTAGTCACAAGAAGTTATAATATCATAGATGGTATTGCTGCTAATCTTCCACAAAACAGAATAGATAATCTGAAAAATAATCCGTTAGTCATTAGTGTTGATCCAGATGTAGAGGTAAGGGCTCTTGATTCTAGTGCTGACACACAGATTAGGGCAAATCAGGTCTGGGCTGCAGGTAACACAGGGCAGGGAATCCCAGTAGCAATCTTGGATACGGGAATAGATAATACTCATCCAGAGTTTTCTGGGAGGATACTAAAATGTAACAATGAGATATACAAGAATCCAAACACATGCAATGACAAAAACGGTCATGGTACTCACGTTGCCGGAATAGCTGGTGCAGCCGGAGTTAATACAAATGCAAAGGGGGTTGCTCCAGAAATTTCATTTTATATTGACCAAGTTCTAAATAATGCTGGAAGCGGTTCACTTTCTGGAATAATTGCAGGAATTGAACGCTCTGTTGATAATGGTGCCAAAGTCATCAGCATGAGTCTGGGCACTAATCCTATTACTACGACACAATCAAACTGTGACACCACTTTTCCTGCTTTTACAGCTGCAATTAACGCCGCAGTAGAAGCTGGAGTTACCGTTGTTGCAGCGGCTGGAAATTCGGGAACCAGCGGAGTAGGTGCACCAGGATGCATAAGCAGTACCATAGCAGTAGCCGCAGTTAACAGTGCAGATACAATCGCATCCTTTTCAAGTCGAGGTGGTGCAGTGGAAGATCATGGAATTGCCGCTCCAGGTGTAAGCATTTATTCTTCATACAAGTCAGGCGGATATGCCACGTTAAGCGGAACATCTATGGCCACACCACATGTAGCTGGCACAATTGCTTTGATGATAAAATCAAATCCCTCTCTAACTCCTGTGACAATAAAAAGCACGCTTCTTAGCACAGCCTGCAACAGCAGTTCTATCCCTTCCTGTCCAACAGGCACAGTACCAAACTCAGATTATGGGTATGGAAGGGTTGATGCACTAGCAGCTTATAATGTAGTAACAACTCCAGATGCACCAACAGACCTTACTGCAACTGCTGTATCAGATTCTCAAATAGACCTTTCATGGACAGCACCAACAGGATCGGGAACAATACTAGGTTATTATCTTGAAAGAAGCGATGCTGGAAGTTTTATAGATCCGCCATACATCTCAAACCTGTTATCATACTGGAAATTTGATGGCAATGATCAGGCAACAACTGACTTTGGAAGTTTAGCAAATACGGCAACACTTACAGGTACAAAGAACTTGGCATCAGGACAAATACATAGAGCGTTTAGCTTTGACGGTTCTTCATATGTTACAGTAAATGATGAGTCAGATTATGACTTTGATAGAATCAATCCATTTAGCGTGGCGTTTTGGCTCAAAGGTACAAACACTGGAGTTATGGAACTAATAGTTGCTAAAGGAAATGCTGCGACGCCAATATGGAGAGTTAATTTTAACCCATATGATGCACTTGTGTTTGCAATGATAAAAACAGTTCCCACAGATGCACTCAGTGTTAAATATTCTACAAATCTGAGAGACGGTCTTTGGCATCATGTAGTGGTTACTTATTCGGGATCAGGTGCTGCTAGTGATGTAAAAATGTACGTTGATGGTGCTCAGGTTTCAGCAAGCATAGCATTAAACACACTAACTTCAAGTATTCTAAACAACGCCGCACTGTCTATCGGTGCAGGGGGAGGTGGCACTAATAAATTCACAGGACAGTTAGATGATTTGAGAATTTACAATAAAGAATTAACGTCGGCCGAAGTATCAAAACTATATGCAGTTACAGCTCAAACAACAACAAGCAAATCAGATATGGGGCTGACTTCTGGGACTACATATTATTATCAAGTTTTGGCGTTAAATGATTATGGAGAAGGCGCCGTAAGCAATACTGCATCGGCAACAACAGATACTATTCCATAATCATCTCGCACTTCAAATATCTTCGCAATGCCTAGATTTGTGCTGCTGGGAAGGTAATATCAACCGCGCTTACTATTACAACAGTAACCACAGTGAATTTTATTAAGTATTGTGAATCTTTCCTGGTAAAGATGATTAGTATTTTTTTTGAAGTTCTGCTAATTGGTTTTCCAATTCAAGTATACGTTTTCTACTATTTTTTAGCTCTAATTCAAACTCGATCATACTCTTGATTCTGTTTATTAGTGAGCCATCATGGGAAAAGAGTTCTTCTCTTGTGGGTGGCGTTCTAGCCAAATATGGACAGAATTTTCTTTCATAATTCCATTTATTATCCTCTTCGTATTTGTTGAGTATTCCGTGATCCGCAATTAGTGGAAAGTCATTATATTCTTGCATTTTTTTATAAGTTTTAAACCAACCAATTTCTTTTTCAGGTGTACCATTTATTCTTGGTAAAAAATTTGCCACCTTTTTTCTTGCTTGTTCTTTACTTCTAAATCTGTAATGGCGGGCCACAAACTTTCTTGGCAAAATTCTATATTTCTGTTCTTCAGGAAAAACAGGATAATGCCCTCCAGCATATTCTACTCTGATACCAGGCATGTACTTCCAAGCCCTATAAAGAAAGTCAAATTGCCATGAATAGTATCTCAGTTTTTCCTTTATTGTTGTAGCTGATTCGTTATCGTTGTCTGTCAAAAAGAATTCAAACCCATCGAATTGAATTAGATTATAACCATCAGCGTCGGCTTGTGAGATTGCTTCTTTTAAGGTAGTGTTGCTAATTCCAGATTCAAGAAATTCATCAGAATCAGTTCTTAAAACCCAGTCAGGTGATTTTACTAGTGCCATATCGTACATCATTCTCAAAATTTTGGGCCATTGGTAAGTGCTTGTTTTGAATTTAGCTAGTTCAATGAGACCACGGTCTGAAAATTTTTTACATATCTCATATGATGCATCAGTAGATCCATTATCAAGAACAACAAGTTCAATTCCTTGTGAGAGTAAGTGTTCTATTACTTCACCAACAATATCCTCACTATTATAAACTGGAAGCATTCCAACAACTTTCACGGATTAAATCTTTGTTATCTTATTAATAAATTCAAGCTAAAAATAAACTCCAATAATTTCTGACATTGCATGTCTCTTATCTATATTTGGGAAAATTTTGGTATCTGCCGTAGCGTTATATGGCAAAAGGTAATCATAATAGAGAGAAAATTAAATTAATACAAGAATGTAAGGAGTCTCGAAGGTACATGTTAGGATCTTTTTTCAGAAAATTTAAATTGCAAACTAATCCCAAAGTGATTGGATTTTCAAAAAATTTGCACTACAAAGATGATAAGATCTCTAAGGCAGATTCTAATATTTGCTTTATAATTGGCTGTCAAAGATCAGGAACCACTATGATGAGATTAGTTCTTGAAACACACCCAGAATTAGTTTGTTATGAAGAACCTACTTCCTATAATTACTGGGCAGATCGAAGCTTACTAGAAAATGAAATAGTTACTAAGAGCAAGGAAGGGAAAAGAGTATTTGTGTTTAAGACCCCGTGTTTAACAGAGCAATTCAATAATACTGATGGTATAGCAAAGGAATTAAGGCACAAAAAATTTCCATTTTCTTTTAGATATGATAACCAACTTTTGATTTTCATGGTTAGAGATCCCAGAGATGATGTATATCGCTAAAAAGTTTGAAATCGACTACAAACAAATTTCCCGGCAATAATTGGATTAATAGATGGGATCAGTACATTGATGATTTCTACCCAAAAGTTATCCCACAATTTAATACGAAATATTCTGAAGAATTAGAAGTTATCAGCGCATCTGAAAAATATTCTTTTTCTGCAAAAGCTGCACTTTACTGGAAAATTAAAACTGAATCTTTTTTTAAATATGATGAATTGGGATACAAATTATTACTTGTTCTCTATGAAGATTTTGTTACATCTACAAAAAGAAATCTTATTCAGATTTGTAAATTTTTAAACGTATCATTCAATGAAAATATGTTAAAACATAATGTGATAGGTCATCCTTACACAACTAATGATGGATTGACAGTAGGTAATACTAATGTCAGACGTCGGATTGATTCGGAAGCTGTAGGATTGTATAAAGGACAAATGAGTGAAGAAGAACAGAAAATAATTTTGTCTATAGCTGGTTCTGTTTATGAAAAGATACAGCTAAAGTGGAAATCAACAATTGAAAAATCAAACAGTAAATAGCTAATTAGACATGAGAAGGATCGAATCCAGATTTAAATTGACTTCAATGTCTCAAAAATTGAGTACTAACGGAGAGCCAGGTAAAAGTATAATTCTGCGGTAGCTAACAGTTCTTTGGGATTTGTCTTCGTTTTACGACAAAGTATCGGTGGTCATTCCAGTATATAATTCTGAAAAATTTCTAGTCCAAGCAATAAATTCTGTGCTGAATCAAACCTACAAAAATATTGAAATCATAGCTGTCGATGATGGATCTACTTATGCCTCTAAAAAGATTCTACAACAATATCAGGACAAAATTACTGTATTCTCTCAAAAAAATCAAGGGCTAGCAAAGGCACTCGATGTGGCAATAAACAGAATTAATGGCAAATGGTTCAAGTGGTTCTCACCCGATGATATTCTTCTTCCTGATGCAATAGAAATGCTTGTGTCAACTGCTAAAAATCTTCCCGAAAATACCATTGTTTATTCTGATTGGGAAATTATCAATGAAAATGGTGAAAGATTGAGGTATTTCAAAGAAACCAACTACAACGATCTCTCTTCGTTTGAATTTAATGTAAGACTCCTTGATGGTCAACAAATCAATGTAAATACAACATTAATTCCAACTTCACTGTTTGAACGTGGTTGCTTGATTCGTCAGCTCGAGGATCCTGTAGCTATTGACTATGATTTCTTCTTAAGAGCGGGCATGCTTTATGACACTAGATTTCATCATATTCCCTTACCTTTGCTAAAATACAGAATCCATGAAAACCAGTTATCACATAAGAATATTTCAAAATCACTTTCATATGTGTCTAAGATTAAAAACAATGTTTTATCAATGCTTCAAGATTCAAAAAAAGACCAATACCTTATTGCTTTGCGGGAATATAATAAGCAAAAATCTTTACAAAAAAAAATCATGGATCTTGGATTAAAGATAATTACAAGAGCTTTACCAAACTGGGTAGCAGATCACCTACTAGTTTTTTATCTAAATAACATAAGAAGGACTAGATAATACATTGCACACAAAACAGGAATGGCTCATTTGTAAATCATATTTTTTATTCAAAGTTGACCTTCTTATCTTGGAGATAATGAAAAATGACTAGCGACAAAATGGTTTCAATAGTAATTGTTAACTATAATGGTAAAACCCACTTGGAAAAATGCCTACAATCTATAATGAAAATAAACTATACACTATACGAGGTGATTGTTGTTGATAACAATTCTACAGACGGGAGTGTAGAACTTGTACAAACAGAATATCCTAAAGTTAAGATAATAAAACTCGATAGAAACTATGGATTTGCTGAACCAAATAATATAGGGGCTAAAAACGCAAAAGGAGAATATCTGTTGTTTCTCAATAATGATACTGTGGTTACACCTGACTTTATAACAGAGTTAGTGAATGCAATGAATCAAGATCCTCAGATTGGCATTTGTCAAAGTTTGTTACTAAAGCCTAATGGTGACGTTGATTCTAGTGGTGATTACCTTAATGCAGCTGGTCTAGCTTTTAGTGCAAAAGACAAGGTAGAAACCGCCCGTCAGATACTGAGTGCCAAGGGGGCATCAATGCTAGTTAGAAAGGAGATGTTCAAAGACTTGGGGGGATTTGATGAAAAATTTTTTCTTTCATTCGAAGACGTAGATCTTGGATGTCGAGCCTGGATTTGGGGTTACAAAGTAATATTGGTTCCCAATTCAAAAGTCTATCACATAGGTGGCCAAACAGTTAAAAAATTAGGGTCAGTAATTAAATTTCATGGAGTAAAAAATATACTTGTTATCAATTTAGCCAATTTTGAAATCTCACGTGCATTAAATAATATTTTTTTACTCATAATTATGACTCTTACTGGAAAATCTGAACTTTTTTTTAGAGGAAATTCAAATGAGAGTACTCGTCGCCCTTCCTTCAGTGTAATCTTTCAAGGATTATTTTGGATATTACGAAATTTAAATTATGTAAGAGCAAAACGAAAACAAGTAAATTCACGAAGGATTAGGACTACAGATGAACTGATAAAAATGGGACTCATAACTAAGAGTATGAAATTGTTCACAGATGACAAAAAATCCTAAACACGATATTAAATCAAAAAATAATAAAATACTTAATAATCTTCCTACTAAAATAATTAAGAAATGAAAGATGAAATCTTTGGATGTGTAGAATATCCAAAAGAACAGTCAGAAGTTACAAGAGGAATGAAGATACAAGGATGGGCATTCTCAGCTAGCGGCCAAGACACAAATATAGAAATTTATGTTGATGGGCATTATATTAAAGAAATTCAAACAGGCATACCAAGATTCGATGTAGAAAAATCTCATCCTAAATTTAATGAGGTCGCATACACTTCAGGATTCTTGACAAAAATCTTAATGCCTGAAGTAAGTGTATATGATTATCACACTTTAGAAATACGAGCCAAAAACAAGGAATTTTCAAAAACTATCGGCGTAATCAAGATTAAATTGAATACAAAAATTATAGAAGAAGTTTGGCCTGATGAGGGAATGACAGTTCATTTCAGAGATGCTGGGATAGAAGCTTTTGCCTACATGAAGAAACTGTGTGATTTAAGACCTGATTTTCATGTACTTGATATAGGATGCCAATTGGGAAGGATAGCGGTTCAATTATCAAGGTTTCTTAATAATGACGGTAGATACGAAGGATTTGATATTATTGAAGAAGTTGTAGCGTGGTGTAAAAATCATATTACTGCAAAATACCCAAATTTTAATTTCTTCGTGGCAGACATTTATAATGGATGGTATAACTCATCTGGCAAATTCCAACCATATGAATACAAATTTCCATATACTGATTCTTCCTTTGATTTCGTAATAGCTTTTTCAGTTTTTACTCACATGTTTTATAAAGAAATGGAAAATTATTTTCGTGAAATATCACGAGTATTAAAAAAAGGAGGTCAGTGTTGGTTGACATTTACAATTTTAGATGATGAATCATTAAGATGTCTAGAGTCAAAAATTACTTTATGTGATTTCAATTATAAGTTCAATGGTTATCGCTCTACAAGAAATGATAACCCAGAAGCTTCAATTGCTTGGGAGGAGGGAATTATTAGAAGATTATGTAAGGAATATGAATTGAGCATTAAAGAACCAATCATACCAGGAAGTTGGCGTGGGATAAAACGTGAAACACCACTATGGCAGGATATAATAATAGTTTCCCGAAACTAGATTAGAATAAAGGACACAAATTTTGGTCATTGTAAGTTTGATTAATTGTTGAAGTAAATTTCCAGCCTTACATGAATTTGTCGTTAACTGAATTTAGGTAAACATCATCCCAGACAATACATATTGAGTTTTGAACCATTTCACAAGATTCAATCATTAAATGTGTTAAAATAAACTATTTTTGATAATAAATCAACGTTTGTGGAATTATGAAAGGAATAGATATAGAATAAATCAGGAATCTATTCATCAAAATTGACATTAATGGACGAGGAAGAAAAGAACCTACTGGTAATTATAATGGGAATGCATAGGAGTGGAACGTCGTATCTTATTAGAGCTCTAAATTTATGCGGCCTTCATCTTGGACCAGAATCTGAATTTATTGATTCTGAGTTAAAACCAAATGTTGGAAATCCTCGAGGCCACTGGGAAAATTTTAGAGTCTTAAAATTAAATGAAGAAATTCTAAAAATCAACGGTGGGTCTTGGGACAAAATTCCAGACGATATACGCAAGTCTCCTAGTAACATAGAATGGGAAATAAAAAAAATTTTAGACTCATTTTTCACTTCTCACGCATTAGCATATGGCTTCAAAGATCCACGATTCTCTATTACTCTTGAAAAATGGATACCATATTTGTCACAATTTATAATCGTGGGAATCTTTCGTCACCCATTAAAAGTTGCAGAATCTCTCAAAATACGAAATGGATTTCCTTATTCTGAATCACTTAGACTTTGGGAGGAATATAATAAAAAATTATTATCTTATTTGAAAGAAAATAAGGGGTTTTTAATTGATTTTGATTTGCCTAAAGAACAACTCTTAAAAGAAACAAGAATAGTTGCACGTAAAATTGGTTTGCCAGAAGTAGATATTTCATCATGGTTTTCTGAAGAGTTTAGACGAAGTGATAGATCCTTTGCGGCTTCATTTCCTCTTCCTGAAACCACTCTGGCAATCTATTCAGAATTAAAAGAACTCGCTAAAAATAATCGAAAAGTGAAAATTCCGATTCCAAAGATTAAAAAAACAAAATACGCCCAAATAATACAAGACCTTATTACTTATTCTAATTCCGTTTACGATAAAACTTTCAAACAAGCACAGAGCGAAATCAACAAAATTAAAACCGAAAGTCAAACCGATTTACACAATGATCCAATAAATCAACTTCTTCTACTATATCATAAACGTAACGACCTGAAGAAATCCTTCCCTGAAGTCTCCATGGGCGACTTTAGCAAATTCATAGGATGGGCTAATAGTGTCTGCAACGGACACGCTAAAGGAGAAGTAGAAGCAAGGCAAATACTATTGAAATTTTCTAAATGGTTCGAAAATATTGAAAAGGAAAGAATAATCCAAAGAGGAAATGAACAAAAATCACGACAAAATGAGATCACCCAATACAAAAACTCCATAGCTTCACTTGAGAAAGACAGAGTAAATCTAAAAGACGAGATCACCCAATACAAAAACTCCATAGCTTCACTTGAGGAAGACAGAGTAAATCTAAAAGACGAGATCACCCAATACAAAAACTCCATAGCTTCACTTGAGGAAGACAGAGTAAATCTAAAAGACGAGATCACCCAATACAAAAACTCCATAGCTTC
>CAYSWR010000011.1:23940-42473 GCA_964434855.1 uncultured Nitrosopumilaceae archaeon
AAGACAGAGTAAATCTAAAAGACGAGATCACCCAATACAAAAACTCCATAGCTTCACTTGAGGAAGACAGAGTAAATCTAAAAGACGAGATCACCCAATACAAAAACTCCATAGCTGCACTTGAGGAAGAAAGAGTAAATCTAAAAGACGAGATCACTCAATACAAAAACTCCATAGCTGCACTTGAGGAAGAAAGAGTAAATCTCAGGTATGAGAATTCGCTTTACAAAAACGAATTGAATGCAATAAAATCTGGACTAGGATTTAAGATAACAAGATTTTTCGGATCCAAAATTGATAAAATATCTGGAAATAGTATCATGAAGGGAATCAAACCCCTTATGGAATCAAGTGCACATATTATTAAAACCGAAGGAATCAGTTCTTTAGTAACTCATGCAAAGGAAAAAATAAATAGAAGAGAATTCGCTGCTCTGTCTCCACAATTATACAAAACAATACCACAACCTCTAGAATCTGACAAAGGAGAGAAAGAAGCTGTTTCATATGTTGAAAGCGATGAAGAAAAGGAAATTTATTCGAGCAAGTTCAAGGCTTCAGTTGTTATTCCTACAAATTCTAGTGATTATTCTCTCAGACGTTTAATTGACAAGATTAACTTGCAAAAAGGAATTGAGGATTTAGAAGTAATAATAGTTAATTCAGGATCAAGCGATCTAAAATCATTAGGAGAAATACCAAATGTCAAAATCTTACAAATAGATTCAAAGGACTTTAATCATGGCAAGTCAAGAAACATTGGAGCAGCTAATGCTTCTCATGATTATGTTATATTCTTAACAGATGATGCCATTCCTGCAACCAATCATCTTTTTTATGACATGTGCAAAGTCTTATCAGGTAATCCTAAAGTAGCTGTTGCAACAGCTAGGCAAATTCCTAGAAGTGATTGCGATTTAATGTCTTCATATTCTCTAAAGTATTTCTATGATTTCTTAGAATTAAATAATGATAGAGTAACCAGTTGTAAGGATTTTGATAAACTCACGCCTTCAGAAAAAAGGCGAGTAGCTCAAATCGATGATGTTTGTTCTTGCTATAAGCATGATTTGTTATTAAAGTATGGATTCAAGGAAATCCAATATGCTGAAGATCTGGACATAGGCATAAGGCTTGTCAGAGATGGTTATAAAATCGCCCAACTCTTTTCAAACGGAGTTATACATTCACACTCAAGGCCAGCTTCGTATTATCTGAAGCGTCAATTTGTTGAGACTAAGGTGTTGTCTACATTACTTGGATATGAATTGCCAGACTTCAAAAAGTTTGGAATTTTGGATTCAAAAAAATTCATGGACAACGCTTATTCTTTGTACAACTCCATTGGACTTTCCATTGATTTCATTAAAGAAAACCCAAAGAATGAAATTTCAGTTATTTTCGATTTGTTAAGCAAAAAAATACCCGAATTTTGTGACAGCAAAATAAAATCAAAATCCTCAGATTCCTCACTTGAAAAAATCTTTGAGAATATCCATGTGAATGATTCACTAGCCAAAAGCAAAGAAAACTTCCTTCTAACACCATATTTGCTGTCATTACACCCTTTTAAAAATTTTTTAAGTCATAGTAATTTAATGAATACTGATGAAGACTTCTTCAACTCACTTTACAAGATTTTTGGTTCTGTGGTAGGAAATAGTCTTGGAAGTTTTCTTATCTATTCAAAAAAATACAATTTAAATGATTATGATCTGAAAAACATTGAAAAACTCCTTACCAGTGGTATTTAATGAAAATCCTATTCATAACTCATCAATTCTTTCCTGTTCACTACACTGGAACTGAAAGGCTGACACTTGATCTTGCAAAACAAATTCAAAGGATGGGAAACTTTGTCACAGTTTTAACATACGAACCTACCACTCCCATAGAAAAATCTCAAAAATCAAAATTTCTCTATCATGTTATCGATGGAAAAGTCGAAGGATTTGCAAATCTGGATGAACACATTATGAAAAAAGAATATCAAGTAGAATCCATACCTGTAATTTCATTTAGACATACAAAACATACATGGGGATTTCAGATTTTTGATTCTAATATTGAAAAGTATATCCCCGATATAGTGAAAAAGTTTGACGTGGTCCACTTTACACACCCAATGAGGTTTGCAAGTGCACTTAAGGCATGTAAAGAATTGGGAATTCCAACTGTTCTCACACTAACTGACAACTGGTTATTGTGTCCACGGGGTCTACTAACCAGCAATATGCAACTATGTGACGGACCGGATGAAGGGAAAAAATGCATGTCAGTTTGCCACTATGATGAAAGTGTCCTTACTAGATATGATGATGCTAGATTCTTTTTCGAAAATGTAGATGTAGTTTTTTCTGGTAGCGAATTTGTGAGAAATGTTTTTTGGCAAAATGACTGGAAAAGAAGAATTTACCTCAATACTTTTTCGGTAGACTACTCCCATGTAAAACCAGAAGGGGATCCAACCGAGATTGTTTTTGGATTCATTGGTACCCTGAGCTGGCATAAGGGACCACATGTGTTGCTTGAATCTTTCCGTAAAGTTGACAGCAAGAAAATCAAACTAAAAATTTATGGTAGAGGAGAGGAAAAGGATCCATATATCAAATACATTATTGAACAGGCTGATGGCGATGATAGAATCGAGTTTTGTGGAACATTTGAGTATGAGAATCTGCCAAAAATAATGAAAGGTATATCGGTGATAGTTATTCCTTCAACCTACAAAGAGAACTATCCTTTGGTCATGCAAATGGCACTTGCATATAACAAGCCAGTAATTGTCTCTAAGATTGGTGGAATGCCAGAAGTTGTGAAGGATGGGGTTAACGGCTACTTGTTTGAGGCAGGTCATACCGAACAACTAGCTAAGCTAATTTTCATGATTTCAAATGATCCCACGGTTCTTGACAGGTTGAAAAAGTCCATCGTTTCTCCACCACGAGTAGAAGAGGAAGCGCTCAGATACGAAAATACCTATAGAGAGCTCATAAGTTGTAAAAAATAATTTTTAACCTAGTTAGTATTCTGATACCACTCGATAGTTTTCTGCAGCCCGTCTTTGAGTGAGGTTTTAGGTAAATATCCAAGTGCCTCCTCTATCTTTTTTAAGCTTGGCTCAAAGTTTGAGGTTTCAGTTTCTCTCATAGGTAGGTAATCGATTTGTATCTTCTCCCCTAGAAGTTCAATTACTTTGCAGGCGAATTCTTCTATAGTAAGAGTATCTTTAGAACCAACATTGAATATTTCTTTAGAAGAACGATTGTCACTTGTTACTAAATTGATCAAATCTACAACATCATCAACATATACAAAATTTAGGCGCTGACCTCCACCGAGTATCTGAATTCTATTATTCATTAATGCATTCTTTATTATTACCTGAGCTCCATATTGATCTCCTTCAGGCCCGTATACGTTTGTTAAACGCAAAATTGTATAGTCTAAATTATATTTTTGTCCTGCAAGCCTTACTATCTGTTCTCCAATCATTTTGGTTATCCCATATGTATTATTAGGAAGAAGAGGACTGTCTTCGATAGTTTCTTTGTATAGAGTTTCACCATAGACCTCTCTGGAAGAAATAAAAATTATCTTTGCTCCTACGCTGGCACAAGCATTTACAACATTAAACGTACCGTACACATTAGTAATAAACGCCCGTTTCGGATCTTCATGACATTTTTTTAGACCAGTTAATGCTGCTAAATGAATTATCACATGGGGTTTATGCTTTAAAACTATTTCGGAAATCCTAGTGTCTTCAACCCCTCCTTCTTCAATTATAACTTTTTTTCGATCCAGAGTTTTGCTTGCCTTTAAAACATTCTCATGAGTTGCATATATAACAAGTTGATGAATTTCAGAAAACTTTCTTACGAATCTCCTACCTATAAAACCAAGTCCGCCAACCAGTAGAACTTTCACTCTACTTGTTGAAATATCTCCCATAAAAATAGTTGTTGAAAGTACTCAACTTGAGGATCAGATTATATTTGTAGCAACAAAAATCATTTCTATAATGTTTGATATTTTGAGATATTTTAAGGCATTAAAGGAGAATAGATCCTTGATAATGGCTTTTGCTATGGGAGATCTCAAGAATCGATATAGAAATTCAGTTCTGGGATTTCTTTGGTCTGTTTTAGAACCATTGCTTTTACTTTCAGTACTATATGTTGTATTTACATCTCTCCTAAAACCTGCAACTCCCAACTTTGCAGTCTATCTACTCCTTGGATTGATTATTTGGCAATTTTTCACCAAAAGTACTGGAATGGGACTAACTAGCATTTCAAGTAAGGGCAGATTACTATCAAATGTCTATTTCCAAAGAGCAATACCAGCGCTTAGTTCTAACATAACAGCTCTTATAATGTTAGGATTGGAATTCATCATCTTTGCGTTTTTTCTAATCGGGTTTCAAACAATTCCTACTGAAAAAATTCTCTTTCTTCCTTATCTGATCTTTCTCATGTTTTTAATATCCTTGGGATTATCTCTTCCATTATCTGTCCTTAATGTTCTCTACAAAGACGTACAATTCATATGGAATGTAATTTTAACTGCTGGTTTTTTTATCCATCCCATCATCTACAATATTGACATGCTTTCAGTGGAGGTACGTGAAAAATTTCTTTTCATCCCAACTGTACGACTATTTGATATGATACACTCTTCAGTCATTTTTGGTAAAAGCCCATCTGTATATGACTTTGTATATGTGACGATATTTGCATTTGTTATTCTAGCGATAGGTTATGCCGTTTATAGAATATTTGAACCCAGAGTTGCTGAGGAAATTTAGATGGAAAATTCTATTGAAGTAGATCATGTGTCAAAGAAATTCAAGATTTATCACGAAAAAAGAAACTCCATATTTGAAGTAGTTTTTGGTTTTATGAATAGAAATTTACATGTCGAAAATTTGACAGTGCTAGATGATGTTACATTCTCGGTAAAGAAGGGAGAAACGCTAGGAATAATTGGTAAGAATGGTAGTGGAAAATCAACTTTACTTAGGTTGATTTCTAAAATATATAGGCCAGATTCTGGCACAGTGAAAACGGATGGAAGCATCGTTCCGTTACTACAGCTTGGAATAGGCTTCCAACCAGAACTGACTGCCATTGATAATATTATAATCTATGGGATATTATTAGGATTTACAAAACCGTGGATCAAATCTAAAGTTCCAGAAATTCTGCAGTATGCGGAACTGGAAAGATTTGCCGATACTAAAATAAAAAATTTCTCCTCAGGAATGTATGCAAGATTGGCCTTTTCTACCGCAATTCAAGTAGATCCTGACATTCTTATTGTTGATGAGATCTTGGCTGTAGGTGATGCAGAATTCAAACAAAAGTGCAATAAGTCTTTTAATGAAATAAAAAAGAAAGGTAGAACAATTCTATTTGTTTCACATGATTCTAGACAAGTTTTAGAGATATCCGATAGGGTGATGTTGCTCAACCAAGGAAAACTGGAAAAAATTGGAGATCCGAACGAGGTAGTCAATTACTATTTGGCTTCAACCAGAAAGTAACCCTTTCGGCTGAGTATTAAAACAGCAAAATAAACGTTAGTCTAATCCTTTCTGATATAATCCTCATGTTAACAAATTAGTTTTAAGTTATCAATCTTCATAATTTGTAGTTTGAATTTCTGTAGTTGACGTAAAACATATCTCCTCAGTAAACTAATATCCAAGTTTTTTTAAAGTGCTACCCATTATTTTCTCTATGGTGGATTTTTCCTCATCATTAAAATTGTCCTTCCACTTGCCAGGTGAAGCAAACCTTCTAAATTTACCCTGCCCCTTTAATTCTGATGGTATGTTTTCAAAACTATATTTTTTAACAATATTCTCTAATTCATTTTTTTTAATCTCAATTTGTAAAAACTCATAAGTCTTTTGTAGCACTAGAATTGTATTTTGCCTTAAATCTTCGTATTTTATAATCATTCGAAGCTCGGATGGGTGGTTATCATACGCTTTCATTAAAACTTCCACCAATTTTATCCATGTTCTGGCCTGTCTTTCCACGAACTCTAATCTTTTATTTTGATCCAATGACGTGAAGCCCATCTTAACACCCCACGAATTCTCATCTCTTCTGGAATCAAATAATGAATCGATTATATCCCTACCATCCCTGAGCAGTATTATTATTTTAGACTGAGGCATGCATTTTGATATAATGTCTGGAGCACCTATTCCCATTGGTTCCTTTATTATGATCTTATGTGAAAAATCAGAGATTTCAGAATAAATCCTATTTAGAAATAATTTTCTCAAAAAATAAATCCACGTATTTTCATATCTTTTTGAAAAAAAGTAGCTAGGCCTTCTGCTATGATGGTCTAACCTTCTGACAGGACTACCCCCAGTTTCCATAAGAAGAGTAGAACCTAAATGATCTGCAATTCGCAATTCATCTACTGTCCGTGTGTTATAAGATAACAATTCAGTCCCAAGCCACGTTGTACCGCTCCTTGCAGAACCAAAGATCCACACGATATTTCTTTCAAAAATTGATTCTTGTTCATCATCTAATTCTTCTGGTCGCGACAAAGCATAGTCATTAACGTCCTCAAAATTCTCTTCCAATTCATTATCTGCTTCTACTATGGAAATATCACTCATTGGCAGTAACCTATACTTGCATTCCGATGTTAAGGGAGTTTCTGAATTAATTCTATATATGACAACTATACGATCTGTTAGTGCTTTAGAAATTATATTCACAGTCTGTTCAGTTCCGACCGCATCATTTAGCCATCTAATTCTCCTTCCGACCTCCTTGCTATCTTTGTCAAGAAAAACAACTCCAAAATATGCGCAAAAAGGTTCACCTTTCTCATGTATGACGCGTGTAGATATGATATATTTTGTTCCTGTTTTGACGATAATTATTCCAGAATTGGAAACGAATTCATTATTGGAATGAAGACTCATTTTTAGCATGATTCTCTTCATCAAGGAATTGTATTTTAATTTTTGATTGTATAAAAAAAAGTGTCATGGCAAATCTTTCTTTAAAGTCAGATGTAATTTTGGAAGAGACCCTATATTGGTTTTGAATCAAGCCTAATTATAAGAGGAACCCTCAAAACCACTTCATGATGTATTCCATGTTCCCACAAACCATCCTCCCCCCAGCAATCACCATGATCTGCACAAATTAGGACCGAGGCATTGGAAAAATTTTCCAGCAGGTTTTTTAATTTTTCATCTACAAACTCAAGACACTTTGTTTGTCTTATTTTGCAAGTTTTGGCATCATTGTTATCTCCAAATGGAATACACGGATTTTCTTTTGGATTCCATGGCGCATCCCTGTAATAATATGGAACATGTGTTTCTCCTATATTGATAAAAACAAAAAGTGGATTGGTTCTAAATTCTTGAATTTTGGAATCTATCCATTTTAACTGTCTTTCAAGATAATGTGAAGCTCCGGGATAAAAAAAGTGTTGAAAATCCTTGCCAAGTACGCGTCCTGTTTCAGTCTTTGGATCAAACCATCCTACTGCTCCGGTCCCAATTGTCGTATATCCAAGATTGTTAAATCCTTGGATTATGTTTTCTCCATTTAGGGTAACAAATTCAGTTCCTTTACCTGGAAAACCTCCATTTACCATTTTGAATATCTTGCCATACTTTGGATTTAGAAATGATTTCTTTACGTGTGCAATTCCTGGAGTAAAGCCTGCAAACATGGCTGAATGTGATCCAAAAGTAAAGTTAGATGGAGCCATCGCTTCATGAAGGGGTCCAATTTTTTTCATGTTTGGTATATTTGCATTTTTAAAAGTGTCATATCTGCAAGAATCTAATGTCAAAAACAGAAAAGACTTTTGGTGTATCAATTCTTAAGTATTAATTGTATTATTGAATAAATTTATCTGCTCTTATTTTGGTCAGGCATCTGAAGAAAATACAGAGTATCATCCTTTTTCAATTTATATTAAATAGGACTTTTTTTGTTCATTGTTTATCATTCTAATTATTGCAAAGAATTGGTCTTAAATTATCTGTGATTTTTCTGATATTGCACCTTTAGTACAAACTCTGCGAATCTTGACATAGAATAAATGGAATTTCATAAACAAAAAGAAAAGTTAGATTCTTCAAAATATCCTTTGATCGCCCTCAGCAGCTAATAATGCAGATTTTACGAAACCCCTGAGGGAACAAATTAAAAACTTGGAAAGATTATAAAATACTTACTTATTTTTTCAATTTTTTTCAACTTATTTACTTATTTCCAAAAATGGAATCAGCATGTTTTTATATTTCTGAAATGACCATAAAACTGGAAATGACAGTTGTTTTGGTTAGTAGTTACCAGTGGTTGAAGTTAGTAAATTTGTCAAATATTGAAAGAGGACACATTTCAACTCTCATGATTAAAGGAGAAAATTATGAATAATAAATTTAAAAACACAATTCTTCTTTCTGTGTTACTTTCAGTAATTCTAGTTACTAGCGTTCTAGTTGTCAGTCTGCCAACCGCGGAAGCTGCCACCAGAACTGTTATCAGAACCATAAACCCAGTTGCAGTTTCAACAGCTTTTGGTGGATATACAGCTGTGAATAATGGTGTAACTTGCACAGTTTCAATTCCTTCCAATCCTAGTTGTAATGAGGAAAAGATAGCTGCAGTAACGGATGGAAATATCTCTCCTCCTGACACAAATGCAGCTTATGATTTGCAGTATGTGAAAAGTACTTTCAATAATGATAGACTAGTGTTTATACCACAGTCAATCCAGGATGCAGAAAGTGTAAATTATATCAAGATAATAGCTTTCGAAAGAAAAGCTGATACTAGCACCACAAAGGCAACTAAATCTAGTCTTACAGTCACTAAAGGAACTTTATTTAACTCCTTGCCAAGAGGAGGTTCTGTATTAAATTTAGTCTATGATTCTAATCTCTCTACTCCAATATTAGATGCATATACGAGAACCTTGGCGACAAATCCGTTTGGTGGTGGACAATTTACTGCGCAAAATGTTAAGGACTGGACTCATGGTATTGGTGGTCCCGAGCTAGGGCTTGGTTTTGAACATAATACTGATGCAAAACAGGGACGGGTGTCAAAAATTGCTTTTGAGATTAGCATGCAGGTCACTCCATCTCTCTTTATTGATTCTGTTTCAGGAGTGTCATCAACAACACCGCGATGGGGTCTTGATTCTATAACAGTGTCAGGTCACACAACTGGTGAACAAACAACCGCACCGGCAGACAAACTTATTTTTAATTGGGGTGATGGTTCTGCAGAACAAACAGTTACGTTAACCGGTAGCACGTATACCTCACCGTCTCATATTTATGCAACAGCTGGTGACAAAACCATTACTGTTAAATTTACAGACAATGCTGGCAATATCTTTGATACCGAAACAACAATTGTAACTGTGAAGAAGCACGCAACATCACTAACTATCGGTTCACATGGTGAACAACCTTGGGGAGGTTTCTTTACGATCTCAGGAATACTTAAGGATACAGAACCAGAAGTAAACGCGGGCATATCTGGTGAATCAATAACATTTAGCGGTACTGGAGTTGGTACTCTGCAGACGGTTCTTACTGGAGCTCTTGGAGCATATTCAAGCTCTGGAAACGCACCTCAAACTATAGGCAGTTGGACGCTTTTCGCGGACCATGCTGAAAGTGCTCAATATTTAGCATCTAACCAAGCATCTGATCCGTATGACACCAGAGAACATTACACTACCCTGACTTTGACTCTCAAACCAAGTGGAGTAATATATGCTGGTGACGACTTTACTGCTTTTGGTAAACTTACTGATGATGATGCAGGTGGCATAGGTCTGATAGGTCAAACAATAACAATAGCTAATGGACTAACAAATCCTGGTGCTGTGAATGTTCCACAGTTTCCTACTACAAGCGTTACTGAAATTCAAGATGCCTCAAGTATGATCATACAAGATTGTATCAACTGTGATGTAGGTTTAAACAAAATGACTGTACATGTAGGTACAATATTCACTTTACCAGAAAATTCACCTGCTGCAAGACTAACAATGTTAAAAGATGATGCACTTGATCCAGAACTCACAGCCCAAGTCAAACTTAGAGTGACACCAGGCGGTACTGGTGATCCATTTGAACAAACAGTAACCGTGTCAAATGAAGATCTCACGGTTTTTACTGCGTCTGATGGAACTGGCGTACTTCGAATCGAAATTATTGAAATTGTCGGAAGCACTACCGTAGATATCCTACGGTTACAAACACTTAGTTCTGATGATGTAGTTTTGGCAGATATTGACTTTACAACATTAGATCCGCAGACTGTCACAACCTTAACGTTTGCTGGAGGTGGATATTTTGCTGATTTGGAATCAACACCTGCACCGACTCCAGAAGAATTACTAAATGGCTTTGACCTAAATTTGCTAAATGACTTGGAAATAACTGCAAGTTTCAATGGCGGTACTCTTTATGAATCACAAGATGCGTCGCAAACATATGATCAACAATTGGATTTAGGTGGGTATGGAGGTGAAGTGTCTATAGCGGCTGATTCTGGAGTTGGTACGGCGGTAATGCTTTGTTTAAAGGATGACGATAAAGATGCAATATGTAATAATTGGGAACTCACAACAGGATCATCACCGGGAATACCCTACAATGTAGGGTCATCTACTCCTAGGGTGCTCTTGACTGGTGCTTCCAAGACAGTTGATGATATCTTTTTGGAATTGGATGCTATGACTTTCCACACTCCGAGAGCTACTGCAATTGCTGATCTGGTTGCAGCCTTTGCACTCAAAGGTGTAACTCTTCACGTAGAAACTGACGAAACAAACCTCGCTCACGTTGATCCACTCCACATGTGGACTGACTTTGATACCGATAGGACAAACGACTTTGACTGTCTAAAAGCCGATCACTTTGGACCAGTGGCGCAACGTCCAACCATGGTAATTCCTCTAACTCCCTTCACTAGTACTCCCACCTCGGTGATATTCTCCGGTCTTACCATTTCAACTCCTACAGATCCAGCTATATCAGATAAGACACAAGGTACAATCATTGCAAATGCCAAAGTAACATTTGCTTCTGGCACGCCGACTGTTGGTACAATAACTCTTGGTGCAGACTCTGCTAGTATACTTGGTATAAGTACAAGTGGTTCAACACCAATCACCGCTTCGCTTAGCCCAACTGCGGTTGCAACGGAGCAAACATTGAAAATCAAGATACCATTTTCTACATCAGGACTTGCAATAGGCGCCGCTGTTGGTACAATAACTGTTAATTTCGTTTCCAGCCCATCAATATCATTAGCAATAGCGGATGGATGTACTCCAACTATATCTACAACCCGACTAGATGCAAGGGCGCAAGTGTATCACTATGGAATATTTGCTCACACTTTAGCAGGTCGTTCCTCAGGACAAGCAGAAGCGAGAGGAAATGATCTTGTCATCTCTTTAGGTGAAGGGTGGGGCGAAGCAGGGGATGACCCAACTCACGCTGGAACTATAGGATCAACTAAGCAACAAGCTGGAACGCTGATGCATGAGTTGGGTCATAATCTTAACTTGGGACATGGAGGGCCATTCTATTTGCAATCAGATGCATTAGAGACACCAATAGCTGAAGCTAACGTAAACTGTAAACCAAACCTTCCAAGTGTGATGACATATGCAAGACAGACACCTGACTACTTGGGGCAAATAGATTGGAGGTTGGATTATTCAAGCGGAATATTTGGACCTCTGAATGAGAACAGTCTTAACGAGGCTGCTGGACTAGTAAGTAATACAGCAGTAGTACCAGTAATCGTCTGGGGAATTGGAGGCGGTTCATTCCTAACTGGTCCATCAACGGCAAACGGCGCTCTTGTAATAAATCCTGTAAACTGGAACGGTATTGCACCCGTCGATCAGGCTAGTGTGACTGCAGATATCAATAACTTTGCAATATACGGATGTCAAGCTACACCAGGTGAGACTGCGTTAACCGACTTTAATGAATGGGGTAACTTGGAATTTAACTTTAGAAAGGGATTGTCCGGATCTATTGATGGTCACCATGAAAATACAGTTTCAGAACAAAACGATGATTCGCAATGCCAGATAAAGTGGGCTTCAGACTTTACCACTAACTCTGTACCACCTTTCTTCATTCATTTCGACGGAGAACGTAAGGTAGGCACTGCAGTACCATTCAAGTTCCAAGTCTTTGACATAGATGGCGTACCCTTTGGCTGTGGATTGGTAACATTAGAATTGTTTGATTCAGCTGGAGGAAAAATTTCAGACCTGGATATCGATTATGAGCCTACTACATCCAATGGTGGACAATATCACTCCAACTTAACCGCTCCAGAACTTGGCACATATTACCTAAAAGTTACCGTTAATCCCCCAGGAGACCTAACAGACTCATTTACGTTATTTGATCCAGACCACTCATTTAGTGTAGGTGGAAAACAAATGACTGCAAGACTGACTACCACACCTTAATAATAAAAAAGACGACCGTTTGCTTTATTATTTTTGTTATCACAAACAGTGAATAAGAAATTTGCCACACGATCTTTTGAATCATTTGTGATTGAAAATTATTTTTCCACTGGAAATGATATGCATCAAACACCTTTAGGTCATTTTTTGCCCAGGTCACTATTTTATCGTCAAGGTATTTTACATTCTGATTTGGTGATGCATACAGAAGTTATCTAGTCTCTGGATTCACGCGCAAGACTCTATAGTTTTAATTTCAACATCTTTTGTAATGGAAAATGGATAATGCTGTAAGAGATGCTTTGTTTTTCAATGACACATTCCATTATATTCCTTATAAAAATATATGATTTTTTATTGATTTAGCTTACAAAACTTGAAAAATTTACAATTTATAGGCAGATCAATGATTAGGAAAACTAATAGAGATAAATACATGAGGCAGCAACATTATTTAACATTGTCATATCATTACATGAAAGTGAGAGAGGAGCAAAAATTATCAAGGTCTAATAAACAATATATCAGAAATATAAAAAAAGTGCATCTCTTAGCGTTAACAGTTGCGGTCATGCTTTTAGCAATGGTTCCAATCCAGTCTGTCAGTGCAGCTTCGCTTTCAATACCAATTACTGCAACAGGTTCAAAGACAGTTTCGTATCGAGATTTGTCAAGTCTGGTTCAGACTCCAGTACCAACTGTAGAATATGATCCACGTTCTAAAATAATTACGCTAAATGACTTTAATGCAGACTTGGATGTCAATGCAGCGGACACAGCTACTGTAACGCTTGATTCTAATCCTGTCATCCTTACAGAAACTAGTTCTAATTCAAAGATATTCCAAGCTACTGTGCTGGTGCCAAATGATGAAACAACTCTAACTTACAATCCTGATCCTCCAGAATCAGCAAGAGCAGAAATAACACTTGACTTGAGTAGCTCAACTGGTAATGTTGTAATTAGTGATGTAATAATAGATAATAACGAAATTGCAAATATGTGCTTTAGACCAGTCACACACGCAGTTAACGTTGCGCTTTCAGGCGGAGGAGCGCTGGGTCCTACAAATACTTCTGTTAAAATTTCTTGGGCTAACGCTATATTTGGAGTAAATGACAATCTACTAACTTTGCAAATGTATTACAAAAAGCCAACACAGGGCTGGGCACTTGTTACTCCAAACTTTTTTGTAGCTCCGGGGGCATTCAACTTTGCTGGAAAAACTCTTTCCACTAGCCCAGCGTCAGCAGGTTATGCACAACAAATCACAACCGGACAATTTATCCTAGGATTTCCAACAGGATGCGGAGGAGGTGGAGGTGGTGGGCTAATTCGTCCTGGATTGGTTCTCAACCTACTTGCTGGATTGAGTGTCATGGGTGGAGGAGGACCTGATATATCAGCACCGTCATTAAACTTTGGTTCAGCACCTGAACAGAATGGCTTTGGTGGAACATTGGTAACTGAAGACAATAATTCCTTCCCACTTGTAATCAACGGCATGGGTTATTATCTCCCATTCTTTTCTAACACCATTACTCCTGTTGAATTAAACACAGGTCAAAATGTGGACCTTACACTTACATTTTTAGAATATAGTGGAGTAGAGCATGTTGCAATGCACTTTGTAAATGAAAACAATGATGAGATCTCTGATACTGATGCTATAATTACTTATCATAAAGGTGATGTGACAAAGGTTGATCCAGAAGGAATACTAGGTGACGATATTATGTTTTCAAAAACTAAAGACGGTAACAAGTACTCTTTTAATTTTGGATTTAGTTTTGATGAGCCAACAAATAGACATCTTATAATAACTGCATGGGACGAGAATAAAAATTCAGGAAACACCAAAGTCTTTAATGCGTTTGCAGCTTCCGGAGAATCCAATCCAAACGAGGTAAATCATATGATATATCTTGACCTAGGAGCATACTTTATCACTGCAAACGGAATCTTTGCTTCTGGAGAAAAGCCAGATGCAGCAGGACAGCCAGTCATTGAATTTGATTATCCAGATTCAGTTGGTAGAACAGAAAGACATGATGGTATCATGTATGATCAAATAGCAAATGAAAAAGCAAGAGCAAGCCAAGTGATAGCTGACAAGTTCAATCTTGATACTCAAACATTTGTTGCAAACGACGAAGTAAAGCCATATGATACATCAAGGCGTGCAACTGAACTAGACTCGCCATTTGTAGGTCATAAACTACGAGACTATACCTTGTCCCCTGAGGAGAATGGAAAATTGATAAAAGAGCTATCTTGGAAAGAACACCTAAAGGCACAAAAGATTCTTGATTCATTGCTTGCAGGAATCAAGTACCAAAAGTAGACTAGCAAAATAAGCCACTCCATTTTTCAAATTAAAACTTTTATTGAGACCTGACTTTGTGAAAGTGTATGCTTCCAGGAGTACGAGTAAAAGAGATTACAAAATTTCCAGATGAGCGAGGATCCTTTGCCGAAATTTTCAGAGACGACTGGTCTGACTTTGTAGAAGGTGACAAGATATTACAAGCTAATCTGTCATATTCTTATCCTGGAATTATCAGAGCATGGCACAGACATAGCAAAGGTCAGGTAGATTATTTTATCACAGTAAAGGGGGCAACAAAGATCTGTGCATATGATGACAGACCAGACTCTAAAACAAGAGGGCAACTTGATGAGATAATATCAAGTGCAGAAAAAGTTCAGTGTGTTAGAATTCCTGGTGTATACTATCACGGATTCAAGTCTGTCGGATTTGAGCCTGCACTTGTTGTGTATCTGACAACAAGGATGTACGATTACAAAAACCCTGACGAAGAGCGAAGGACATGGAACGATCCTACAATTATAGATCCTAAAAGCAAAAAGCCTTATGATTGGAATGCGTCCCCTCACAAATAGTTATGAAATTATTTGTATGCGGCGGGGCAGGTTTCATTGGCAGCGCATTTATTCGAAATCATTTAAAAAATAAACCTGAAGATAAAATAACAAATCTTGATAGTCTTGGGATTGGCTCAAACAAAGCTAATTTGCGGGAGATAGAAAATAATCCAAATTACTCTTTTATAAAAGACGACATAAAAAATTCTGACACCATTAACAGGCTGGCAAAGGATTCAGATCTAATAGTAAACTTTGCAGCTGAGACCCATGTTGACAGAAGCATATCAAACCCAAGACCTTTTATCGAAACAAACGTTTTAGGAATATACACACTGCTTGAAGCAGTCAGAAAGCTAGACAAACTGTTTGTTCATGTCTCAACTGATGAGATTTACGGAGATGCACAGGATAAAGGATCCTTTACTGAAGACGACATTTTAAAACCAAGCAATCCATATTCTGCCACAAAGGCAGCTGCAGATCTTCTTGTTGAAGCATATCATAAAACCTACGGCATACAATGTATAACAACTCGATGTACCAACAACTTTGGACCCTGCCAGTTTCCTGAAAAACTAATTCCAAAGACTGTTATTCGAGCTTTGAAAAATTTGAAGGTGCCTCTATATGACGGCGGTTACCAGATTCGAAGCTGGATTTACGTAATAGATCACGTACAAGCAATAGAGTCCTTACTTGAAAAAGGAAAAACTGGTGAGATATACAACATCACAGCATGGAACGAGATAACAAACAAAACTATAGCAGAAAAGATTCTTAAGATAATGAAAAAACCACTTGACCTGATAGAAAACGTAGGTGACAGGCCAGGACACGACAAAAGATATTCAATAGATGCATCAAAGATTCAAAAAGCCACGGGATGGATGCCAAGGTATGAATTTGATAATGCCTTGCAAGAAACTGTTAGCTGGTACCAGAATAATCCTAGCTGGTGGGAGCCTCTTGCAGATGAAAAAACATTACACCCACAACCATGGACTCTTAACTGGTGATAGATGAAATTTTTGGTAACGGGTTCAGCAGGGCTTGTTGGCAGCCAGGTTGTAAAGGATCTCTCACAATTACCTAACGAGATCTATTCTTGCTATCACAAATCAAAACCAGAACACGGTATTCTGACACATCTAGACCTTACAAATTCTGATGATATCATAAAAACAGTAAAGGAGATCAAACCTGATGCTATAATCCATCTGGCAGCACTAACAGACGTAGATCTTTGCGAGAAAGAAAAGAATCTTGCATTAAACATTAATGCAAAGGCCACAGAAACGATTTCTAAACAAGCTGCAAAGCTAGGAACATTTCTTGTATACGTTTCTACCGATTACATTTTTGATGGTCAACAAGGAATGAAAAAAGAATATGATGCACCAAACCCGATTGATTATTACGGCAAATCAAAGCTAGAAGGCGAACTGGCTCTAAGTGACATGGCATCAAGCTGGTGCATAGCAAGAACAAGCACTCCGTTTGGAATGCATCCAACAAAGAAGAGCTTTCCATTATGGGTTGCAGAAAATCTACAGGCAAAAAAAGAGATCAATGTAGTCACTGATCAATACACATCACCAACATATGTTCCAAATCTAAGTAAAATGCTAATTGAGATAGCTACAAGGCAGATAAGTGGAGTAATTCATCTTGCGGGAGCCACAAGAATCTCAAGGTATGAGCTGGCAGGCTTGGTTGCAGCCAAGCTAAACATGGATGGAAAATTTCTAAATCCGGTAAAGATTGATAAGATGAACTGGATTGCCAAAAGGCCAAAAGATTCCTCCTTGGATGTTTCAACGGCAACTTTAATTCTAAATGAAAAGCCACAGGCAATTGAACAAAGCCTAGACTATTTTATACAAGAACTCAGACTTTAAATGAATACATGATTGCAATTATATTACAAAAAGCTAACAAGGGAAGAAAATGAAAGGCATTATTCTTCATGGAGGTCATGGTACAAGACTGAGGCCATTAACTCACACCGGTCCAAAACAACTTCTTCCAATTGCAAACAAGCCAATGTCTCAGTATGCTCTAGAAGACTTGCGTGAAGCTGGAATTAACGAGATTGCTGTAATAATTGGTGACGTCTATCCGGAAAAAGTCAAAGAGTTCTATGAAGATGGAAAAAAATTTGGTGTAAAAGTTACATACATTTATCAAGATAAACCAAAAGGAATTTCACATGCAATTAGATTATGCAAAGACTTTGTAGGAAATGACAAGTTCGTGGTATATCTTGGTGACAACATTTTAAGAAAAGGATTGAAAGACTATGCAAAAAGATTCGAGTCTTCAAATGCAGATGCGATGATACTTTTATGCAAAGTTGATGATCCCTCTAGATTTGGCGTTGCAGAACTTGTTGATAAAAAAATAAAAAAAATAGTTGAAAAGCCAAAAAATCCTGCGTCCGATCTGGCTGTTATCGGTGTCTATTTTCTTACTCCAAAGATCTTTGATATCGTAGACATGCTCAAGCCGTCGTGGAGAGGAGAGCTTGAGATCACTGACGCACTTCAGCTTTTGATGGAAGGAGGTAAGTCGATAGAATATGACACCGTTACTGGTTGGTGGAAGGACACTGGAACACCAGAAGATATTCTACACGCAAATCAACTCGTCTTGGACACTATTGGTACACCAAACCAGTTTGTCTTAAGCGAGGGAGCTGTTGTACAGGGAAATATTGTACAAGGCAAAAATAGTACAGTAAGTAGGGATTCTTTTATTTCAGGACCTGCTATAATTGGGCAAAACTGTACAATTGGTCCTGCAGTTAGGATCGGTCCTTATGTTAGTGTGGGTGACAACACTGTGCTAAAAAACTGTAGTATTGAAAACACTATACTAATGTCTGACTGCAGAATAGATGCAAGAATCCATCTTAAAGACAGTATAATAGCACACGGATCAGAAATAGAAGATAATTACGAGCCAAAAAAACACCAATTTTTACTTGGTGAAAGATCAAAAATTAAACTCTAAGAAATTCTGATGGCAAGAACCATCTGATGCAAAAAACTAAATTTCATTTGCATTTTATCTAGATTGCTAAAAATATGTTACCACTGGAATTGGTATGCATCAAAAGCCTT
>CAYSWR010000012.1:0-30685 GCA_964434855.1 uncultured Nitrosopumilaceae archaeon
AAAAGGGGTTTAGATTCCTCTTTCAGTTTTTATTTCGTCAGCACGTGCATCAGTATATAGTCCATGCAAGTTTTGCTTTGGATGTTCGATGCTGTTCATACCAGCTGGTGGAACTGCATCGCTTGGATTGCCAATCAACTCAGCATATGATGATGCACTTGTACCTAGTTGTTCATTTAATCCGAATGGATCACCTACCACGAATATGGAGGCTGCACCTGAGAATATTGCTGCATAGTCATGATTGACTGCCACATATACTCCCGGTTCGTCAAAAACGACGTCCATGATGGCACCCTGAGATCCGCCTATTAGCCAAGTCTCAGTTCCTTGTGCTTGTACTCGGTTTGCTTGTACAACTCTGTCAATTATCTCTCCCACTATGTGGAAGTTAACTGGCTCGTTGCCTTGGTTTTCCACAAAGAATCTTACATGTTGACCAGCTTCGATGAAGAGTAGTTGTGACTGGTACTGCTTTAGATCTGCAGAGTTCCATGGTTGCAAAACGAAGATGTTTTTGTTCTTGTCTCCTAGAATTAACTCGTTATGGCCCTCATTTGGAACGTAACCAAGTGCCATTCCGTTAACTACGGTTTGTGTTTGGTGATGTATCATCATTGCACTCATGTCATAGTTGCCTTCTTCCGTCAAGTACAATTGATTGTACTGCAACTGGAACTCTAGAGCATCAGGATTGTACATGTTTCGCGTCTTTACGACATCGCCACCTTGTACATCTGTTGATTCTACCATGAGTTTCTTGTATCCATCTAGTGGGTCAACTATTGTCATACCATACATTCCAGATAAGACATGTTGATCCATTGCAGCCACATCAACACCAGAACAGTGGTACTTGTAAGTACCAGGTACTTGTGCAATGTAACAGTATGTCTTGGATGTTCCTGGTAGAACTTTACCAAAGTTTCCTGCTGACATTTGTGAGGCATGCATGTCGTTTCCGTGTGGAGTTGGTTCACCTTCTGGAATTGTGAGTGTCATCTTGACAACGTCACCTTGTGTGACTCGAAGTGTTGGACCTGGAACTTGACCACTGAAGGTCATTGCATTGTAGGTTCCACCGCCCATAATTGGCAAGTCGGCACTTTCTCCAGTTATATTGAATTCAACCACGTTACGACCTGATTCTTCCAAGGTTGCGCAATCTGTTTCAGCAAATGCCGCTGGCATTACTAATTCTAGACCGCCCATGTCATGGATTTTTTGCACCAAGTCTGCATCAGTATTTGAGACAGACATTGTGCTTCCAGTCATTTGTGACTGTGAGTACGTGCTTCCGAACAACGTTGCTGCTATTACTGCAACTGCAGTGATAGACAGTATACTATACCGTTTGTTCATCGATCCAATCGATCTATTTTGAGTATATTAATCTATGGTGTACAACTTCTAAGATCTGTCAGATTTTACAAAAGTTTTCAACATTTTTTCATTTTTAAAAAGCAATGAATATTAGTAAAACGAATTCAAGCTTGCGTGTGAAGTTTAGAATAGATCGAGATTCCCTAGGAGAAGTAAAAATTCCTGATGATGTATATTATGGTGCTTTTACTGCTAGAGCAATTCAACAGTACCATGTCACGGGTCAACGATCACATCTTTATCTTATAATGGCATTTGTCATGATCAAGAGATCAGCCGCAATTGCAAATATGAGAACTACCTCACTTGATAAAAAACGAGGAAATGCAATTGTAAAAGCGTGTGATGAAGTGTTATCCGGAAAATATCTTGACCAATTTGTTGTTGAAGCAATAAACTCTGGGGCTGGAACTGCATTTAACATGAATGTAAATGAAGTAATTGCAAACATTGCTCTTGAAATTTTAGGGCAAAAGAAGGGAAAATACGACATCATTCATCCAAATGACCATGTAAACATGTCACAATCAAGTAATGACACGTTTCCAACTGCAATGCATGTTTCAATTTTATTTAACCTAAAGCAGGTTATTCCTGTTCTTGATGATTTGATCAAATCGTTAAACAAGAAAGCTAGAGAGTTTTCTGGTTTTCAAAAAATTGGAAGAACCCATCTCATGGATGCTCTTCCAGTAAGTCTTGGAAAAGAATTTGCCGCATATTCTACCTCAGTTGCAAAAGCCCGTGATGCAATAGTTGCTGCAAGAAAAGAATTAGAATATATCGCATTAGGAGGAACTGCCGTAGGCACTGGAGCAAACACGCCAAAAGGTTACAGAAACATAGCAATATCAGAACTTGGAAAAATCTCAAAACTTCCATTAAAGCCACAACAAGACATGCAATATTCTTTGCAAAGCAAATTTGCAGTTGCAAATCTGTCCTCTACACTTAGAAATTTGGCAGTTGAGATTGGCAAGATTTCAAACGATCTCAGATTGATGGCATCGGGCCCTGTTGCAGGACTCTCTGAGATTGGCATACCTGTAGTTCATGCTGGTTCTTCTATAATGCCAGGCAAAGTGAATCCATCGCTTGCCGAATGCATGAACATGATTTGTTTTAACATAATGGGTAATGATACAGTTGTTGCACTTGCTGCGCAAGCTGGACAGTTTGAGCTTAATGTTATGCTGCCAGTTATGCTCAAAGCTGTTTTAGAGTCCACAGACATGTTAAGGAATTTTGTTCCAATATTTTCTCATAATTTGATTGATGGGCTGTCTGCAAACAAGCAGAAGCTTCGCCAATACATAGAAAACAGTCCTGTCATTGTAACATTACTTTCTCCAAAGATTGGCTATCAAAAATCTGCCGAGTTATACAAAGAATCTTTGAAGACAGGTAAAACAATCAGACAACTTGTTATCTCTAAAGGATTGATGAGTGAAAAAGAAGTAAGTTCATTATTGGGATAAAATGGCAAAGATCTGGGTAGAAGCATATGGCTGTTCTGCAAGTTTTGCAGACTCTGAAATGATTTCTGGTCTTATTGTTAATGGTGGCCACACTCTTGCTCAGAGCACATCTGATTCTGATTTGAACTTGATTGTTACTTGTTCAGTAAAAGATGCTACTGCAAATAAGATGGTATACAGAATAAAAAAACTCAATTCAAAACCACTTATTGTAGCAGGATGCCTACCAAAAGCTGAAAGATCCACTATTGAGAAATTTGGTTCTCATGCAAGCATGCTTGGACCAAACTCAATTGGAAAAACTCTAGATGTCATAGATTTCACATTGAAAGGAAAAAGAAGAATAGAGCTTGAAGATTCTGATGCATCTAAAGTTGGATTACCAAAAGTCAGACTAAATCCAGTTGTCGGAATAATAGAGATTGCAAGCGGGTGCAAAAGTGAATGTACTTTTTGCCAAACAAAGCTCTCCAAGGGGGATTTACGTAGCTACCGAATGGGCGATATTGTTAGACAAGTAAGGCATGATGTAGATGACGGATGTAAAGAGATCTGGCTTTCATCTACAGATAATGGCTGCTATGGGTTTGATATAGGAATAGACTTGCCAGGACTAATAACTGCAGTAGGAGAGATAAATCGAGATTTTATGATTAGGGTAGGCATGATGAACCCCATGTACATGCCAAGAATTCGTGATGGTCTCTTGGAAGCATTTGAAAATGATAGAGTCTTCAAATTCCTTCACATCCCAGTCCAAAGCGGTAGCAATAGAATCCTGAAAGAGATGAAGCGCGGTCATACAGCCAAAGTCTTTAAAAACACAAGTGAGAAATTCCAAAAAAAATTTGGCAAGTTTACGATTTCAACTGATATCATAGTAGGATTCCCCTCTGAAAGTGAAGACGACTTTGAACTGACGGTAGAACTGATAAAAGAGACCAGACCTGATGTGATAAACCTCTCACGATATAGTGCAAGACCAGGCACAAAGGCTGCTAAAATGAAACAACTTGATGTGCATGAAGTAAAAAGACGAAGCAAGATCGTATTTGAGTTAGCAAAAAAGATAGCATATGAGAGAAACAAAGAATGGTTATGTTGGAAAGGCAAAGTATTGTTTGATGAAATCTCAGATGGTGTAATTAAGGGCAGAAACTTTGCCTATAAACCAGTGGTTATAGATGAGAAGATAAAATTAGGAGAAAAAATCGAAGTCGAGATCATAAAAGCCACCCAATATGGGCTATATGGTAAAACTTTAAGCTAAAAATTTTTAGATCCAAGATAGGATCAAAACTAATCAACAAAGTTTTTTAACTTACATGGGAAGCAAAAAGGAGTTATGGAGTTTGAAATGCAAGAACCTGTATTAGTCGTTGGACTTGGCGGAGCTGGATGTAGACTTGCCATTAAAGCCAAAGAAAAACTGAATTCTGAATGTCTTTTGATAAGCCATGACGCAAAAGATCTTGAATCTGACTGCTCTAGAATTATGATAAATACAACACCAGTTCTTAATCCATCATCATATCTCATCAGAGGCGTCTCTCTAGGTGTTCTTGATAGTCTAAAAGAGAGACTTGCCAATTATTCCACAATTATCATAATCGCAAATCTTGCTGGTAAATCTGGTGCTGCTTTAGCCCCAGTTATTTCTCAAGCAGGAAAAGAACTAGGGAAAAATGTACTTTCCTTTGGCATAATGCCATTCAAGTTTGAAAAGGACAGAATATTCTTTTCTGGTGTTTCGTTAAAGAGGCTAAAAACAAATTCTGATTGTACCATCATAGTAGACAATGATGCTCTCCTTGATAGCAATCCTGACCTGACGCCTGATTCTTGTAATATCATAACAAATGCAGCACTGCTTGAAGTAATTTATTCTCTGAAATCTTCATCTATTCCTCTTGACACAAACATTCTTTCAACAAGCAAGGACATGTCAGATGTTCAAACTTCACTTAGAGATTCTATAAAGATGCTTTATGAAGATGCGCCTCCAAACAGTGTAAAAAGTACAATGTTGTATGTCATGGGAGGAAACAAAGTTTCTGTAGGCATATTGAATTCAATGGTCAATACAGTCAGTGGAATTTTTAACGATGATAGTACACGTGTAAGTCTTTCTGTTGTGGCTGCTGAAAATTCCAAAGTTATCTTGCTCACATCAGTGGAGGGTGAAACAAGATTTGACAGATATGATCCACTCGGAGTCATTCCAAATCAAAACACTCTAGATTGGGATGATCCGGATTGCAGTATAAAATTGGATCTTGAACTAAATCAAATAGAATAAAATTTTACTTTTTCTTTCGTTTTGCGTCTGATTTTGTTTTAGTTTTTTCTTCGGTTTTCTTTTCAGACTTTTGTTCTTTCTTTGGTTTCTCTGGTTTTGCTTCTGCTTTTGGTTCTTCTTTTGTTTCTAATTTTTTTTCAGATGTGGACTCTGATTTAGTTGGTTTTGACTCTTCTGGTTTTGCTTCGGATTTTTCTTCTACCTTTTCTGCTTTTTGCGACTTTGGTTTCTTCTCTACTGCTTCTTTCTTTGGTTTTTCTTCTTGATATTTAGAAATCAAGACTGTGCCATCATCATCTTTTGTTAATTTGACTCGAATCTTTCTTGGAGGGTGTCTTATTCCTCTTGCCCAAACCAAATGACTTACGTCTTCTTCGATCTTTATGTCTTCAGACTTCATGTGATGAATTGCAAATTCTCGTATCATGTTAATTGCCCTCTTTGCTCTTTGGTTATTTGGAGAGAGCAAAACTTTTCCAAGGTTTATTGTATAAACGCGTTCAACTGTTTCCTGTGACAAATTATCCAACTCCTACGTCTGTTCTTCGCCACTGTCTTTTCTTTGGATTTGTTCGTACGGTTCTTTTTGTCTTGATTATAACCCACGCCGGAACAGATGAATTCTGCTTTAGTTTTTTCATCAGCCTTATCTTCCTTGGAGCAGACTTGTGAGCGGCCATAAAATGGAATGTTTGATAAGCTCTTTTTAAATGAATCTCAGGCAGCACAGTTTGGCACACGGTTTGGCCAATATTTTGCAATTATACAAATCAATTCATTTTTGATAAAAGAAGCATCATCTGCCTTAGAATTCTTGCTGATGCTCCCCAGATTATTTTGTCTTCATATCTGAAAGTATACATTTCTTGTATCGATTTGTGTAACGAATCTTTATCATCCTCAATTGTTTTGAATAGAGGAAACATTGGAATGTGAAGAATCTCCTCAATTTCAGAGTTTGGCACAAGTTTTGGTATGTCAGAGGCAATGGCAACAAATGGCGTTATAGTAAAACCCGAATTCAATGTGGTAACAGGTCGAAGCTGACCTATGATTTGTTGGCTCGATATGTTAAGATCAATCTCTTCTTTTGTTTCTCGCAGAGCTGTTGTCAGAAGATCACCGTCGTTTTGTTTCCACGTTCCACCTGGAAACGAGATCTCGCCAGAATGCAGGTTCATCGTTTTTGGTCGTTCTGTCATTATTATTGTCGGCTCCGATCCATAAATCACAACCAGTACAGCAGCAAGTTTTGTCTGCCCATTTTGTTTAGCTTTTGGTAAAATTTTACTCGAAAGTGCTTTCCTAAGATCGTCCCCATACATCACAACATATCTTTTGGCGAGATTGTTATTGACTGTTATCGTTCAAAGGTTATAATCAGGTAATCTAGAAAATCTTCTATTGACAATCACCTATGAAATAAACCCCCCAAAAGTCATTCAGGATACAATACTATCCCATGATGAGCTACAAGAATCAGTGAACAGGCTAAAAGAAAGGGCTTTTTCAATTCGCAATGTTTGCCACAGCATTCATGTAACAGATTCTGTGCTTGGAATACCAAGAATTTCACCAATAACAATAGGAGCGTTGATTAGAAGTTCCAACGATGTCATTGAGATTTCTGCAAGTATACGTGTAAGGGACAGAAATCTCACCTCACTTACTCAATCAATTTGTGATGCAATATTGCTTAAGCTTAATAGCATTTTAATTTTAAAAGGCGACCCGCCTCCCGCTGGACCAAAAGATTCCAAACTTGTGCCAAGCGAGGTCGTAAAACAATTCAACGAACAAGGTTTTGGGAAAAAAATCGATCTTTTTCTTTCTTTGCCTAGCAATCCTGATTTTGCAAAGATACATAAAAAAATTGAAGCGCAACCCCGTGGTTTTGTAACCCAAGTTGTCAGTTCACTTGATCAGATCACAAGAATAGTAGACAAGTTAAAACCACAAGGATTTAGGATAATTCCTTGTATACTTTTACCATCAGAAAAAAATGTAAGATCCGCAAAGATACTAAACCTTGACTGGACAAATTATAGTAACGATGTAGTTGGTTTCATAAAAAATGCACAGAAGATTGCAGGCGATGTACTCATAAGCTCTCCAAATGATTTTAAAGGGGCCTTTGAAACCCTAAAGAAGTTAAGTTGATCTCGTCTTACACTGTTGGAATTTATCCACGATCAGAAGAGCTCATAGAAGCTACACGTAAAAATTCAAAAAATCTTTCGTCATTTTATTTGAGAGAAAAAAAAGAATACATTGCAATACAAAAAAAGGCAAAGTTAGGTTATGTTTGCGATCCACTTTTAGACTGGGACGATATTTACAGGCCATTTTCTAAATTAAAATCAGTCAAGCTTGCTGCATTAAACAGAATCTATGAGACAAATACCTTCTACAGGAGACTTTCTTTTGATGGTCCTTTAGATGATGCTGGAAATATTGTAAAATCCAGCCTGGCCATTTCTTTGTTGCCAAAAAATAGAACAGTCTGCTTAGCAGATCCGTACACAATTGCAGATGTTCATCTCAGTGCAAAATACACGAAAAGAGAGGAATTCACACTAGCAATAGCAAAGATGCTTAGAAAAGAGATAGACACCTTGGTCAAGTCTGGTTTTGAATTAGTTCAACTTGTAGCACCTTCTGTTGCATACAACGAAAAAGTTGATTTTGGCATAGTAAAGAATGCACTAGAAATAATTACACGTGGTCTAAAGGCAAAAACAATTCTGCACTTTTATTTTGGAGACGTATCAAAGAAAATCGAGAAGCTTTTGGACATGCCTGTTTCAGGCCTTGGCTTTGACACAATGTTAACACCCATATCATCAATCAAAAAACACAGCTTTTCCGGAAAATCACTTGCAGTTGGAATTGTAAATTCCTACAACACAAAACTTGAAGACAAACAAGATTGTATAACAGAGTTAAACAGTATAATATCAAAGACAAAGCCGGATGAAGCATTTGTTACAACAAGCTTTGATCTTCAGTATCTTCCAAAGGATTTTGCAGTTAGAAAGATATTGAGGCTTGGAGAAATTGCGAGCGGAGTAAGAAGTGCATAAATATTTTCCAACTCAAGAAATAGGAAGCCTGAAAAAACCAGCGTGGCTTTTGAATGTAGTAAAAAACCCCGATATTTCAAAAGAGGACAAGTCAAGGGCCAGAAACGATGCTGCTTTACTGAACATAAAAACGCTAGAAGACATAGGACTAGACATAATCTATGATGGTGAGGTAAGACGCGTTGAGATGTATGAAGAGCCTGTCAGACATATCAAAGGATTCGAGTTTGCAGGACGGGTCAGATCATGGGACAACAAATACTATAACAAAGCTAGAATCACAGGAGAAATTTCTTATCAGCAAAACTTCCATGCTGAAGAATTTAAATTCATAAGAGAAAATGCACGACATGATATCAAAGTTCCAGTGACAGGCGCCTACACATTAGCTGACTGGTCATACGATGAACACTACAAATCAAAAGAAGAACTTGTGCTTGCGTTGGCAAGAAATGTAGTAAGACCACTTGTAAAAGATTTGGTTAAGCTTGGAGCAAAAATTATTCAGATTGACGAACCTGCTGCTACATCACATCCATCCGAGATGAATATCTTTCGTCAATCAGTAAATGAATCTGTGAAGGGAATAAATGCAAAAGTTGTAGTGCATGCGTGTTTTTCAGGAAACGATTACGAAACATTAGCACCGCAGATGTCTGAGATAAAAGCTCAACAATACACATTAGAATTTGCAAATCGTGATTCATGGAATTTGGGAGTAAATGACAAAGAAAGAACGGGATACCATGTGCTTAAGCTGTTCAAAGAATATGGCTACAAAGGGGAGATTGGAATTGGCGTCACCGATGTTCATGTTGACAAGATAGAAACACCAAAGCTTGTACGAGACAGGATACTCTATTCTGCAAAAGCATTAGGCGATCCTGCCAAAGTTTATGTCAACCCAGACTGTGGCCTTAGAACAAGATCAAGAACTGTTGCATTTGAGAAGATCAAGGCAATGGTTGAAGGCGCAGAGCTTGCAAGACAGGCAATGGGTAATTAGATAAATTCTAACTTAAATTCAGACTCTACATTAAAATTCAGCAACCAATTCTGATTTGTTGTCTTTGAGACGTACTGTTATCATAGTAAATCTTGTCGTCTTGCTCGCATTAGGCATGACTGCACAAGTTTCAAGTGCAGATGTATGGATTCCAGATAATCAAATTGGCTCGTATTTTGATGGCGATGGAGTTTACACGGTGATTGGAGCAGTCAAGAATTCAGAAAATTATCCAATAATTCCTACAATAGAAATCAAAATAACAGATGATGATAAAATAATTTCAGAATCTTATACTTTACCAGTTGCAAATCCAGCTAAAGACATACCATTCAAGTTAAAGTTTGCACAGGTATCAAGCGAAAATCCAATTCTTGAAAAACCACAAGTTACATTTGTTTCAGGTCCTAGTGATTACACAAACATCGAAGTTGTTTACGATTCTAATCTTATCAAACATCAAGATGGTCACACTTCAGGTTTTATAGTAAATAACGGAAATTTCACCGTATATGGAATCAAAGTGTATGCGTTGATTCATGGAAAAGATAACAAGTTTATCGATGTTGGAAAAAGTGTAGAGACCATGGAAGAACTTGAGCCCGGAGAGAGAAAAGAATTTTCTATTTATCCAGATCCATCATTTGCAACACAGGTAAATTACTACAGCTGTTTTGTTATTGGTGATGATATGGTAATTCCAACTTTTGTTATAAGAGATGATAAAAGATTTGATTTTAGATACAAGACAGAAGGATATTTAACTGATATAGAATTTGATAACGAAAAAGACACCTTAATGTTATTTGCAAGAAATCCATGGCCAATGAAATCTTTTGCAAATATTGAATTCCCTATGGAGTCAGAGTCACAAAAATTTGTTGTATATCAAGAAGGCAAAAAAATTGAATCAATACAAAGTAGAGACGAACAGAACACATGGCATATTGTATTTGATTTAGAGCCACAATCTAGCAAGCAGATAACTATTTCTGGATTTAAGAGCGATAAAAAATCAGAGAGTGGCTTTAACGCATATTATTTACTTGGCATCATACCTGCTGGTGCCATAATTGCTGGAATTTTTGTTAAAAAGAAGAGACATCACTAATCTTGTGAGGCGGTGTAAAGAAATAACAAGACTCTTGATTAGGCCAAGCCCCATCTTGACATTACTTTTCTTTCAATCTTTTTGAAAACAAATCCATCAATCAAGATTCCCATTATCATTATTACAAGCATAATGGCAATTACTTGTGAGATATCGTTTAGTTCTCGCCCAACATTTAGTAAAAATCCTAATCCCAAAAATGAAAAAATTATTTCTGCACCTATCACACCACGCCATGCAAATGCCCAACCCTGTTTGAAACCAGAAATTAAATATGGAAATGCTGCCGGTAGCATGACGTTTGTGATTAGCTGTACACCGCTTGCGCCCATGTTTCTTGCTGCTGCAATGTATGATGGTGGAACGTTTTTCATTCCAGAGTAAGTGTTAATGGTTACGGCAAATAAGGAACTTGCTACTGTAACAAAGATTATTCCAGCGTCGCTTAGTCCAAACCACAAAAATGCCATCGGGACCCATGCAACTGATGGGATTGATTGCAATCCAAGAACTAGAGAACCAATAGTTTGGTTTACAGACTCGATTCTGGCCATAAATACTCCTAGTGTTATGCCACCAGCTATGGAAATTGTAAGTCCAACAATTAATCTCCACATGCTAGTTGCTATTCCAAGAAACAAACTGCCATCAGCTGCACCATATGCTAGAACTTCTGCAACCTGGAGAGGTGATGGAAATATGTTTTCAGACCATATGTTCAGTGAGAAGATAATTTGCCAAACTAGAATTATTCCAACATAGAATACGATTCTTTTTGCAGTTATTCTTCCTTTCATTCCTCAAACTCCCTTTTGATCTGGGCTTTTACTTCAGTTCTCAATTCAGCAAGAATATCTTGCTGATACTTTACTAGGTTCTGGTCTTCTGCTAGTCTTGGCCTGCGATAGTCTATTACAAATTCTTTTTTTATCTTTGAAGGTCTGTTTTTTAATACAATTACGCGATTTCCAAGTATTACAGATTCTACAATGCTGTGTGTCACAAAAAGTATGGTCTTCTTTGTTCTTTCCCAGATCAATTGCAATTCTACCAGCAAGAGATCTCTGGTTTGTGCGTCTAAAGAAGCAAATGGTTCATCCATTAGAAGGATTTCTGGATCCATGACAAGTGCTCGTGCTATTGCAACTCTTTGCTTCATTCCGGTCGAGAGTTGATAGGTATATGAATTTGCAAACTTGGTTAGCTGCATCATGTCTAGGTATCTTTGCGATATTTGTGCGCGTTCATTTTTTGGAATTCCTGCAATCTTTAGTCCAAACTCTACGTTATCAACCACCTTGAGCCAAGGAAAGAGTGCGCCTTCCTGAAAGACCATCGTTCTATCAGGGCCTGGCGTGGTTATTGCTTTACCATTAAGTAGAATCTCTCCTGAATCTGGTTTTTCTAGACCAGCTATAATATTCAAAAATGTAGATTTGCCACATCCGGAGGGTCCAACAATACATACAAAGTCTCCTTCGTCAACCTTTAGATTGATTCCATCTAACGCAACAACAGGATTACCATTATGATCAAATCGTTTTACAATGTTTCTTGCTTCGAGTTTTGTCATATTATGAGATAATCTCCTTTTTTATAGAATTCAATGGTTCTGTGTAAAATATTCCTTCCAAACTATAACCTTCCCTTCCAAGATAGCCAAGAGTGTTTGCTCTCTCAGCAAATGAGTAAATAGATGATTCTATTGGATCATATGTTATTTGCAGGTTTGAGAATGCCTCATGAAGTAATTCTGGATGAAGTGTTTTTCCGGTGGTTTTCTTTAGAAAATCATTGTAAATAATTTCAGTTTTATCACGATGTTCGTTTATCCAGTCAGATGTTTGTACATGTGCATCCACCCATTTTTGAACAACATCAGGATGTTTTTCTAAAAATTCAGATCTTACAATCAAAACAGCAGATGAAAATTTTTGATCAGGCCACAGATCTTTTTCTTGAAATAGTCTTATTCCGCCAAGTTGTTGCACTAGTCTAGTTGCCCATGGCTCTGGCACCCAAGCAGCGTCAAGCTCACCTTTTGAAAAAAGTGTAAAAATATCAGGATTTACTACATTGATAACATAAACAGTTCCCCCTTTTTCAGCTGGCTTTAGATTATTTTGATACAGAAAACTTCTTAGCGATACATCCTGTGTATTTCCTATTTGTGGAGCAGCAATTCGTTTACCAGAAAAATCAACAGGCGATTTTATACTAGAATTAGGATGTACGATAAAACTTACACCGCCACTTGCGGCACCAGCTAGTATCTTCAAAGCTTTTCCATCAGACTTTAGAAATCCGTTGATCGCAGGACCTGGTCCTATATATGCAATATCAATTTCGTTTGCAAACATTGCTTCTATTACTTGGGGACCAGAGTCAAAAAGTCGTGTTTTTATTGTTGTTTGATTTCCAAGTTTTTCTGAAAATATTTCTCTTTCCATTCCTACGATAGCAATTGAATGCCCGATATTTGGAAAGAATGCCACTCTGACCATGTTTTCTTGTTCATGATTTGTTGATTGTGTGCCAAGTATGATTACAGCAATGGCTATAGCTATGCCCGCTATTACACCACCAAGAATGATTTTCATATAACGGTGTTATAATAATGCGGTTAAATAGTGTTCGAATTTTAGCTCAAGCTACTTTGTGTTTTTAAGAGTTGAATTTTTAATTTTTAAGATCACAAAATGAAAAACACAAAGAACACAAAAGATAAATGCGAAAATTAAATCACAGAAAACCTCAATGAAAGAAAAAGCAGTTTTAGCTTTCTCTGGTGGATTAGACACTTCTGTAGTTGTGAAATATTTACAAAAAGAACACAACTTGGATGTTGTCACTGTCACGGTTGACGTTGGACAAGGGGATGATCAAAAAAAGATTGCTGCAAAAGCGAAGAGGCTGGGGGTTGTAAAACATTACAATTTGGATGCGCGTGAAGAATTTGTTCATGATTTTATTTTTCCTTCAATCAAGGCAAATGCACTTTATCAAAAAAAATACTGTCTTGCAACAGCACTAGCAAGGCCATTAATTGCACAAAAAGTAGTAGAGATTGCTAAAAAAGAAAATGCAAAGGCGCTTGCACATGGTTGCACTGGCAAAGGAAATGATCAAGTAAGGTTCGATGTAACTATGCGTTCAAGTTCTACTCTTCCTATCATTGCACCTATTCGCGATCTGAATCTAACACGTGATGTAGAATTAAAGTTTGCAAAAAAACATGGCATACAAATTGATACTACGGCACAAAAGTTCAGCGTCGATCAGAATTTGTGGGGACGCGCAATAGAAGGCGGAGTGTTAGAAAATGCATACAATGAACCTCCAGATGACGCATTCATTTGGGTGAAGACTAATAATTTACCTGACAAACCGCAATATCTGGAGATAAAATTCAAAAATGGAATTCCTATTGCTGTAGATGGCAAAAATCTAAAGCCGATCGAACTTATAGAATACATCAACAAAAAGGCAGGATCTTGCGGTGTTGGTATCGTAGATCACATAGAAGACAGGGTTGTAGGCATAAAATCACGCGAAGTCTATGAGACACCTGCAGCAACATGCCTGATTGAGGCACATACTGATCTTGAAAAAATGGTTCTTACAAAACATGAGCTCAAATTCAAATCATTAGTTGATGCAGAATGGGCTTGGTTAGCATATTCCGGATTATGGCAAGACCCACTAAAATCAGATTTAGATATGTTTATCAATGCCACACAAATGAGGGTTAGCGGAACTGTAAAGCTGAAGATGTTCAAAGGAAGTCTAAGAGTTGTTGGAAGGAAATCAGATTATTCATTGTACAGTCATGACTTGGCAACATATGGTGCTGGTTCTACCTTTGATCAAACTCTCGCAAAAGGATTTGTCGAGTTGTGGGGAATGCAGTCCACAGAAGCTAATAAATTACTAAAAAAGAGGTGAAAGAGTAAAAAATGAATTGTCCAGAATGTGATGCAAAATTAAATATTCCAGATGATGCAACCGTCGGAGAAATAGTTTCATGCCCTGATTGTGGAGCAGATTTCGAGATCGCATCAAAAAATGGTTCTACATGCCAACTAAAGCAAGCTGAAAAAGTCGGCGAAGATTGGGGAGAGTAAATGTCAAAACTCCGTATCGTGTTTGACAGAGTAAGGTCAGAGGAAAAAATGCTCGAGGAAAAGGCAGTCGAGCTTGGTCATGATACAAAGATGGTTGATGCAAAGATAACGCAGATCAATACTGAAAGTAAGAGAACTGATTTTGATTTTGGTGATGTTGTGCTTGAAAGATGCGTCAGCTATTTTCGTGGTCTCCACTTTACTGCATGTCTAGAGTTTCTTGACGTTCCAGTCATAAACAAATTTGAAGTGGCTAACAATTGTGGAAACAAAATGATTACATCACTTTTGTTAAAAAAACACAACGTACCCACACCCAAAACCTACTTCTCATTCTCATCTGAGACAGCACTTGAGAACCTTGAGAAGATAGGATACCCAATGGTTATCAAACCAGTGGTTGGAAGCTGGGGAAGGGGAGTCATGGCTCTAAAAGACAGGGATACCGCAGATGCGATAATCGAAGTAAGAGAACTTAATGATGGTCCACTAGACCGGATCTATTATTTACAAGAAATGGTAAAGCGACCACCACGTGACATACGAGCAATAGCTGTAGGAGATCAAGTCATAGCTGCAATGTATCGAACTTCGACTGGAGGTTTTAAGACAAACATAGCACTTGGAGCAGAACCCGTATCTTGTGAAATAACAAAAGAGCTTGAAGACATTTGTCTTAAAGCGTCAAAGGCAGTGGGAGGAGGAATACTTGGAGTTGATTTAATGGAAGATGAAAAACGCGGATTGGTTGTGCATGAAGTGAACAACACTGTAGAGTTCAAAGGCTTGGCAAAAGTAGCAAAAAAGAATATTCCCAAAGAGATGATTGATTTTGCTGTCAACTCAGCTATAAGATAAATTATACTATGTTATGCTAGATGAATATCAATGAGAGTAGGAGTAATAGGTGCATCAGGTTTTGTCGGTGGAGAAATGTTAAGGTTACTTGTAAGTCATCCCAAAGTCGAAATTGCAATGGTCACATCAAGGCAGTATGTAGGAGAATACATTTCAAGGATACACCCAAGTCTGAAGGGCTTTATTGACTTGACATTTTCCGAGCTTGATTATGACAAGATGTCAGACAAGTGCGATCTGGTTTTTACTGCAGTTCCACACGGAACAGCAACTGAGATAGTCAAGGCACTATACGATCGAGGAATGAAAGTAATTGATCTTAGTGCAGATTATAGACTGCACAACCCTGCAGATTATGACAAATGGTATGGTTGGCAACATCCACATCCAGAGTTATTATCAAAGTCAATTTTTGGAGTACCAGAATTTCATAGAGAAGAAATCAAAAAGGCACAACTTGTTTCATGTCCTGGGTGCATGGCAGTAACATCACTTTTAGCTCTTTATCCCCTTGTGAAAAAGGACATAATTGATACTGAGCACATCATCGTTGATTCTAAAATTGGTTCATCTGGAGCAGGGGCTGGTTCAGTTGCAGGAACACATCATGCAATGAGATCTGGAGTAATCAGACCATACAAACCAGCAAAGCATCGACACACAGGAGAGATAGAGCAAGAGCTAAGCATGGTTGCTGGGAAAAAGATCAAAGTATCTATGAGTACACATGCAGTTGACATTGTAAGAGGAATCTTATGCACAAATCACACATTCCTTACAAAACAAGTAACTGAGATGGATCTTTGGAAAATGTATCGTGAACAATACCAAAATGAAAAATTCATCAGGCTGATCAGAGACAAAAAAGGATTCTACAAGTTTCCAGATCCAAAGTTTGTAGTAGGATCTAATTTCTGTGATGTGGGATTTGACATAGATGAAGACAACAATAGATTGGTAGTATTATCAGCATCAGACAATCTCATGAAAGGCGCAGCAGGTTCTGCAGTACAAAACATGAATGTAATGGCAGGCTTTGATGAGATGGAAGGTCTTCACTATTCGCCATTAACACCTGTGTAAAAAATGATCACAATCAAGATCGGAGGAAGTGTTGTAGATGGTCTTCATCCCTCAACAATTTCCGACCTCAAAAAAGTATCACAACAAGAAAAGGTAATTCTAGTTCATGGTGGCGGAAAAGAAGTGACAAAGATTTCAGAAGCACTTGGCAAAGAACAGAAATTTATTGTCTCCCCTGGCGGAATAAAAAGTAGATACACTGACAAAGAAACTGTGGAAATTTTCACCATGGTAATGGCAGGTAAGATAAACAAGATGATTGTTGGCATGTTACAAAAAAATGGAATTAATGCAGTAGGACTGTCAGGTATAGATGGACAAATAATTCAGGCAGAACGCAAAAAGAAACTCATGATAATAAACGAAAAGGGACGAAAAATGGCAATAGATGGAGGTTACACTGGAAAGATAAAGGAAGTAAACACTAGTCTGATAAAATCGATCTTAGATCAAGGATATGTTCCTGTCATATCTCCAATTGCAATAAGCGAGGAGTTTGACTTTCTTAATGTTGATGGAGACAGAGCTGCAGCGTATATTGCAGGAAAAATGCAGTCAGACAAAATTTTGTTTTTGACCGACGTTGATGGATTGTTGATGAATGACAAGCTTGTCAAAAACCTGACTTTGGCAGAGGCAAAAGAGATGCTTCCAAAGATTGGATTTGGAATGGAAAAGAAAGTTCTTGCAGCTACTGAAGCGTTAGAGATGGGTGTCAAACAAGCTCTCATCTCAAACGGTCAAAGAGAAAACCCAATATCAGTAGCTATTGCAAATGACAATTGTACGGTGATTTCAAAATGACTGAAGACGAATTTATGGGAAACATCTACCAGAGATTTCCCGTTACTGTAGAGCGAGGTCTTGGGGTCCATGTATGGGATATCAATGGAAAAGAGTACATTGATTGCATGGGAGGATATGGAGTTGCTCTTGTTGGTCATCGTAATCCACGTGTAGTAAAAGCTCTGCAAGATCAGCTTGAGAAAATAATTACAGTACACAGTTCATTTTACAACAAGACCCGTGAAGAATTTCTTGAAAATTTGATCAAGATTACACCGAAAGGTTTGAGCCAAGTATACCTAAACAACAGTGGAACTGAAGCTGTTGAAGCTGCAATAAAATTTGCAAGAAAGTTTACTGGAAAAAGTGGAATGGTGGCAATGAACGGTTCTTATCACGGCAAGTCATTTGGTTCTCTTTCATTAACATTTAATCCAAAATATCGCAAGTCATTCGAGCCACTTGTCGAGAAAGTTTCTTTTTCTCCATTTGGAAACATTGAAGCATTAAGATCAACTGTAAACTCTAACACAGCATTTATCATACTAGAACCAATTCAGGGAGAAAGCGGAATTCATGTTGCGCCCGATGGATTTCTCCAAGATGTAAGAAAACTGTGTGATGAAAAAGGAATACTGTTGATCTTTGATGAAATTCAAGCTGGACTTGGTAGGACCGGAAAGATGTGGGCAGGAGAACACTGGAATACAACTCCAGATATCATGTGTCTTGCAAAAGGCATAGCTGGTGGAGTTCCTATGGGAGCCACGCTTGTTAGACCAGACATACTTGCATGCATAAGCAAGGGAGAACAGTCATCAACTTTTGGAGGAAATCCTCTTTCATGTGCAGCAGGAACTGCCACGATACAAGCCCTAACTCAAGATCGATTAGTTGAAAATGCAGTAAAGATGGGAAAGAAGTTCCGAGAAGGATTAGAAAGACTAAAAGAAAAACACAAGATAATTCGAGAGATTCGTGGCAAGGGACTGATGATTGGTGTAGAGATGAAATTTGAGGTCAAGGATATCTTGTTTGACGGAATATCAAACGGAGTATTGTTTTTGTATTCTGGAAAAAACATACTGAGACTGCTTCCTCCACTTGTGATTTTAGAATCAGACATAGACAAAGCTTTAGAAGTACTGGATGCAGTATTAGGCAGAGAGGAAAAGCGTAGAAATGTCTAGAGACAAAACTGACGAATCTATAATTGAAATGCTAAAAAAAGATTCTAGAGAATCTTTTGTAGAGATAGGACAAAAGATTGGTCTTTCAGAATCAGCAGTAAGAAGAAGAGTAAAAAATCTTGTTGATGGTGGGATGATAAAAAAATTCACAATAGAAACTGGTGATGCAAATGCAACAAGTGCAATAATTTTGATCTCAGTTGATTCTTCAATTGATACATCAAAAGTTTCTGCAAAACTAACAAAGCTTCAAGGAGTACATCTGATTTATGAAATAACTGGACAGTATGATATTGCAGTAATAATAAGAGCTCCAACTATTACTGACATTAACGCATGTATTGATTCTCTACGCAAGGTTCCAGGAGTGTTTGACACCAACACTGTTATCATTTTACGTACTGTGACCTAAAAAACGAAATTCAGATATTTTTTGCTAACTAAGACGAAAATCGATACTTAAGATACAAAATAGAACGATTTTAGTACGAATATGTTTATATTCAGTGATTTTTTGTACTAGATCAGCAATGGACGATCCGAATTACTACGCATATCAATATAACGCTATGGGAACAAAACCAAAGAAGATTCATGTCTTAGATAGCACTCTAAGAGAAGGAGAACAACACCCAGGAGTTACTTTTTCAAACAAGCAACGAATACAGATTGCATGGATGCTTGATTATTTTGGAGTTGATCAGATAGAAATTTCTCCAATAGTATCTAGTGATCACAAAGAAGCAACAAAAACAATAATCAAACAAGGATTGAAAGCAGACATTGTAGCTCATGTTCGAGCATTAAAAGAAGATGTGGATGTTGCACTTGATTGTGATGCAACATGGATGGCAACATATCTTGGTATGTCAGACATTCATCTAAAAGATAAATTAAGAATTTCAAGAGAAGAGGCTTTGCGCAGAGCTGTTGAAACAGTAGAGTATGCAAAATCACATGGTCTGAAGATGAGATTTACAATGGAAGATGCAAGTAGAGCAGAGCCAGCATTTTTAATTAAGATGTGCAAAGCAATTGAAGATGCCGGTGTAGATAGGATCAGCATTCCAGACACTGTTGGCATCATGCGACCAATAGGAATGTACAATCTTGTAAAAGCAGTACGAGATCAAATAAAAACTCCACTTGATGTGCACTGTCATAATGATATTGGGTTTGCATTAGCAAATGCTTTTGCAGGATGCGATGCGGGAGCAGATCAGATACATACAACCATTGATGGAATTGGTGAAAGAACAGGCATCCCCGCATTAGCAGAAACTGCAGTTGCACTTACCTACTTATACAAATCTCCAAACAATTTCAGATTGGACATGTTAATGGACCTTTCAAGATTAATCGAGCAGTATACCACCATCAAACCCTATGATTCCAAGCCAATAGTAGGTTCAACAGCATACAAACACAAGGCAGGAACACACCTAGCAGCAATTCTTAGAAACCCTGCAGCATACGAACCAATCGAACCCAAAGTAGTAGGCAATAGACGAAGGATAGTATTTGGTGAACTAGCAGGCAAAAACGGTGCAGCCTATCTCATGTCACTTTTGGGCTTGGAACAAAATGATGAGCATGCAAAAGCAGTAGCAACAGGACTAAAGAACTTGCGAATGGGCGATTTGCTTGATATTCCATTGGATGATAGACTTGAAAAAAAGATAATTAATGACACCCAAATTAAGGTAAAGTCAGGAAAGTAAAAGATGAAATGCCCAGAATGTGATGCAACCATCACTCCTCCAAAGGATGCAATCGAAGGAGAGATAATAACATGTCCAGATTGTGGCGCAAGCTTTGAGCTAGCAAAAGGATCTTCAGGCTTTGAGTTAAAACCAGCACAAACTGTTGGTGAGGACTGGGGCCAGTGAGCTCCGGATTATCGATTCTTTACGACACCATCAGATGGGAAGAAAAGGCTCTCTTTGACGCTGCAAAAAAGATGGGAATCAATGTGGAGATGGTTGATTGTAAGAATTTGTTTGTCAGTTTGGATAAGACCAAAGAAAAATTTGAAACTGTGATACAACGATGTGTTAGTTATTACCGTAGTTTACACTCTACTGCAGCACTTGAAGGAAAAGGAGTTAATGTGATAAACTCTTTGAACACAAGCATCTTTGCAGGAAACAAACTGTTTACTCATATGCTTTTACAAAAATATGGAGTTCCAACCCCATTTAGTGCAGTAGCATTTTCTGAAGAAGCTGCACTTGAAACTCTAGAATCTAAAGGATATCCAATGGTTCTAAAACCAACAGTTGGGAGCTGGGGAAGAATGATTGCCTTACTAAAAGATCGTGATTCGGCAGAAGGAATAATGGAAAGTAGAGAAAGGATGTATCCAATCTACCAAGTGTATTATCTTGAAGAATTTGTTCAAAGACCACCACGCGATATTAGAGCCATAATGGTAGGAGACAAAGTTGTTGCCGCAATCTATAGATATTCCGGAGATGATCAATGGAAAACAAACATGGCACTTGGTGGCAAGGCAGAAGAATGTAAGGTTACAAAAGAGATGGAAGACATATGTATCAAAGCAAAAAACGCAGTACAGGGACAAATAGTTGGGGTAGATCTAATGGAAAGTAAGGAAAAAGGACTGGTTGTGCATGAAGTAAACAACACAACAGAATACAAAAATACCGTTAGAGTTACTGGTGTAGATATTCCAGCCTTGATGATAGATTACGCGTTAAAATCGAGAAAATAAGAATTGGACTCTTCAATAACCATAACACCTAGGTTTTCAGTAAAGATGCTTGAGAAGGCACTTAGACTTTATACTCCTTCTCTTTCTGAAAAACCATTTGCAGAATTTTTGGCAGATAAATGTGATGATTTAGGATTTGAAAACATACACATCGATGAAGTAGGAAATCTAATTGCAACAAAAGGTTCTGGTTCTCCCAAGATACTTTTGTGCGGTCACATGGACACAGTTCCTGGCAAAATCAAAGTCAAAAATGACAATGGTTTTCTTTATGGACGAGGTGCGTCTGATGCAAAAGCTCCACTCATGTCCATGCTTCTTGCTGCAGCAACAATGCAAAACCATACTGGAACTGTAGTTTTTGCAGCCGTGGTAGATGAAGAAGGAAATGCCACTGGTATCAAGAGTCTTGTAAAACAAAAGCTTGACATTGATTATGCAATTTTTGGAGAACCAAGTGGAATAAGAAACATCACGATCGCTTACAAGGGAAGAATTGCTATCAATCTTAAAATAAATGTAGGAAACAGTGCACATGCAAGTGCACCATGGCTTGCAAAAAATGCAATTGATGAGGCGTATGTGTTTATCAGTGCTTTAAAAAATGAACTAGAAGGAAATCAAGCAAACAAACCAAAAGGAATGCTACTTACAGCTACCCTAACTGAGATAAGAGGCGGAACAAGTCACAATGTAACAGCTGTAGAATGTGATGCAGTGATGGACGTTAGAATTCCGGTAGACATGAATTGCAAATCAGTTGGAGAAAAAATAGCTACAACAGTTCAAGAAGTTTCAAAAAAACAAGGAGTCAGTGCATTTTATTCTGTATTAGATGAAACAGAACCATTTGAAGCTCCACATGATTCACCGCTTGTTAGGGCTTTGACGTTGGGTATAATTGATGTAGAAAAATCAAGACCACAGCTAATCCGTAAAACAGGAACAGGTGACATGAACATAATTGGAAATGCATTAAACATTCCTGTTGTAACATATGGTCCAGGAGATCCACATGCATCACACACAATTGACGAACGGGTTTCAATTGATGAGTTTCTTAGAAGCATCGAAGTTTTCAAGCACATGCTGTATCACTTGAAGAGATTACACGGAAAATTAAAACAAAGCGCGTAAGCTCAAAATAACCAACTTTTCAAACCCGATCATGCTGTGGTTTGTCGGTCTTGGTATTTCTGGTGCAGATGGAATTGGTTCTGACGTAGTAAAGATCCTCAAAAAGGTGGATCTTGTCTATTTTGAGAATTTTACTAGTCCAATTACAAAATCAGAATTAGTAAAGATCAAAAAGATGGTGAAAGGCGAGTTTAAAACAGCCCCACGATGGTTAGTTGAGGATGGAAAAGTAATTCTTAAGGAAGCAAAAAAGAAAGAGGTCGTACTACTCTCATATGGAGATCCCTACATTGCTACTACTCATATAGAATTGAGGACAAGAGCAATCTTAGAAAAGATCCGAACAAAAACAATCCATGCCGCATCTGCAATTACATCACTTATTGGAGAATGTGGTCTTCATTTTTACAAGATAGGTAAGGTTATCACCATGATGAAAGACCAGCAATCCGTTTCCAGTGTATACTATACACTTTATGATAATCTAGTGGCTGGAAATCACACTATAATAATTTTGGAATTCAATAATGATACAAAATTTTTCTTAAATCCAAAGGATGCTTTTTCTAGTTTACTTTTGGCAGAAAGCGGACAAAAAAGAAATGTTGTTGATAATTCTACTTTTGCCGTAGTTGCATCAAGAATAGGTGCAAAAAATCAAAAGATAATAGCAGGAAAAATTTTGAGTCTAGAAAATACGGATTTTGGAAAACCGCCACATACTATCATAATTCCAGGCAGAATGCACTTTACAGAATCTGATGCGCTGAAAGTTTTAGCAAAATGTCTTGATGAACCTTTTGATAATTCTTCAAGGATTCAAAAAATTTCAGACCAGATGTTGCAAAAATATATTCCAAAAGCAAGAAAGGCATTAGAAGAAGTAACAAATCGTTTCAAAGATGATAAAAGCCTCCAATCAGTTTTAGAAAATGCAGAATTGTATCTTGATGATGCAGAAAAATTTCAGAATCAGGGAAAAGACGAGCTTGCAGTTTTAAGTATAGGATATGCTGAAGGATTAATTGATGCCCTGCGTTTTTCAAAGGGAATAGATCCTTGGGCATAGAGTTTATAGATGAAAAGAGAATAGAAGTCTTGTTTTAGTGATATAGTTGGACGCCCTAGATAAGGAGATAATATCAGCACTGTATGTTTCCTCGATTTCAGGTGAGGATGCTATTTCAATAATTAGAAAAAAACTTCCTGTTAATCCTGATCATCTTAAAGCAAAGATAGAATCTTTTGAAAAAAATGGAATTGTTGAATCTGACAAAAAAACACTGACAGATCTTGGCAGATCAGCAATAAGAGTAGTTCTTGCTGGCGGAGTCTTTGATATCATACATCCTGGACACATACACACTCTAAGAGCTGCAAAGGCGTTAGGAAATGTGTTAATAGTTGTAATAGCGACTGATCAGACTGCACAAAAGATGAAACATAGATTGCCACTCCACAATATGGAGCTTAGACGCGACCTTGTGAATTCTCTTTTGATGGTAGATTATGCCGTGGTGGGACACGAAGGAGATATTTTCAATACGGTAGCTCTTGTGAAACCAGACATCATAGCGTTAGGATATGATCAGATCCATCAAGAAAAATTCATCACTGATGGTTGTAAGAAGATCAATGTCAATGCAAGCATAGCAAGATTACAGTCTCCCATCCCTGACATCAAAAGTTCAAAGATAGAGAGCGAATACGGCGAGTCAATTTATAGAATTTAGATTCTTTTTTCAGTTTCACAGATAGGACATTTTAGGCCGTTTGTTTTAAAACCACATTTTTTACACTTGAGTGAAAAGTAATTGTTTTTTGAAGATTTTGTTATTTTGTATATTAATGCGCTTACAATTAGAACACCTAATGCAATTCCGATCCATATTAGAACCATATCAAATCATAGCATTTCCATCAATAATTAGTTTGAGATTGTGTTTACTTTGATGAGATTGGCACTCTAATCGATATTTGCGAGTCTTTCGAGAGTTTTGCTGCCTTTTTGATATTTGTATGTGAGATCAATTCCAGTATAGAATCGTCATAGTGTGTTCTTTCCAAAGTTATGAGCATGCCATCAACTGAGTTGTTAATCTTTGCAGGATAACATCTTACCCAGCCATAAGTTCGCTTTTCATCAGAAAAACCATCAATCATTATTCCGTCATGTGCGTCAAGCTCGCGTTTTGCTTCAACAAATTTTTTGTCTTTTAATTTAACATTTAATGTGCCTGGAAATGGAATGTAACCAAGTTTTGATTTGAATTGTTTTGTATATCCTTTCATTGACATATAGTATGCCCCTTCACCCATTCCAGAAATTATGTTCCCCATAAATTCAATGTAAGATGGAGTAGACTCTAAGCTTGATTTCAAAATAGTGGATATCTTTACCATTTCCGCATGTCCTTTTGGCGTAATTCTAACTGAGAATTTTTGTCCGTTTCTGATTCGCTCAATGTATCCATCAAGTTCTAATTCCAAAAGATGTTTCGATGCTGCTTGTTGCGATCTGTGAATGTTTTTTCCAAGTGATGATGTAGTAATAGAAACAAAGTTGTGTCTTGCACCTTTTGCTAACAGTTCAGCAAGAGTTAGAATGTGCTGAACTTTAAGATCTGGCATTAAAGAATTAGGCTACACCGAGGTCTGTAAATGTTTTGAGAACAAGACCATCCGTGTTTTTTAGATTAGCTATTCTATGACCTATAACGCACTCTATTCCTGCTTGTCTTGCGGCATCGATGAGTCTTTGAGTTATGATACCATCGAGAACCAGGTATTTTATTCCAGAACCAGTAGAGAGTTTTCCTACCACTTCACTTACTGGTACTTTGAAGAGTTCGTTTAGACCATCATCAAGTGCTACTGCTTCAAGCGATTCATTTAGATTTTCATAGACTTTTTTTGCCATATTTGCAATAGGTTCATCTTTTGGGTCTTTGAGTATAGGTTTTGCAGTTTCCTTTTTCATGTCTTCTGCAGTTTCCTTTAGTATGTCTGCAATCTGTTGTGGAGTAAGCTCTTCAACCTCAACTCCTTCTGGTGCACGATGAATTACATCGATGTTAACCATTGCCTTAAGTTCTTTTAGTATAAAGCCCCCGGCCCTATCCCCATCCAAGAATGCTACAACCTTTGATTTGGAATTGCAGAGTTCTTTTATGGATTCATCTATTCTTGCACCTTCAATTGCAAGTGCGTTATCAAAACCAGCTCGTAACAAGTTTATAACATCAGCTCTTCCTTCAACCAAAATTATCCAAGGGGAATCAGATACTCCAGAACCACATGCTAGTTTCTCTCTTCCAAAAGTAGTAAGTTTACCTGTACCACCTTCTGATACATCCTTTAACATCTCTTCCCCTTCACTGATTGTTTTTGTAGACCATTTCTGGACAATTGCTTTTGCTCTATCTACAATCTCTTTCTTCTTTGCTGATCTGACATCGTCTATGGCTTCTAGTTTAAAGTGAGCTACAAAAGGCCCTACCTTATCGATACTTTCTATTGCTGCAGCTATAAGAGCAGCAGTCGTTATGTCTGTACTCATAGGCAACAATGCATCCCCATTTGTTTGAGTAGACGTGGCAGTAGTGTTAACTTCTATCCTGCCAACCTTCGAAACTTTTTGGAGTTCGTTTAGGTTCATCTCTGGTCCCAACAGTCCTTCTGTCTGACCGAAAATGGCACCTATTATGTCGGCCTTTTCAACCAATCCATCGACGTCAAAGCTGAGCTTAACGTGATACTTGACAATTCCTGTACTTGGCAATTCATAATCCTCTTAATTTTTGATCAGTTTCTTTTCCCCAAAGGCGGATATAAGTGCTTATGGTGATTCCAAATAACAAGTCGATCTCATGTGGATAATTCATACGTTGAGAGATCTTCGATGTGTCTTATTTTTCCCTTCGTTATCATAGCAAGCTTTCTTTTAAAGGAAAGATCTATTCTGATTCGGTGTTCAAGTTGAGAGATTATTCTGCTTGTAAGATATCTCCCTTTTCGATCTAAATCAAGTAAGAGTATCATTTGTTTATACGAATCCACAGAATCGGCGAATTTGACAAGTCCATTAAAGCTGTGAAACTCGCATATCTTCCCAGAAAAACCAAGTTTTTTCAAGGCTGCTGAATCGCGTTTTCCTTCTACAACAATAATACTATCTTTTTTTGAGTTTAGCAAAGCTATAAAATTTTTCATGCCTTCAATTTCAGATGCAGTTATTTTCATAAAACTAGTTGACATTTCAAATATTAAGCAGTTTTTAGTGACATACGAGGATGACAGATATTCTTGTATTACAAAATTCAAAATATGAAGGGCTTTCAGGTCTTGGTAGACTTTTAGAAGAAGATGGATTTAGAACAAAAATCGTATTTGAAACGAAAGAAAATATTTCAAAACAAGATTATTCTGCAGTAATAATTCTTGGAGCTCCAGAGAGCGCAAATGATGACCTACCTTATCTTAAAAATGAAATGAACCTGATACGAGAATATGTAGAAAAAGACATACCACTTCTTGGAATATGTCTAGGTTCTCAACTTATTGCAAAGGCGTTTGGTGCCAGAGTATATCAAGGAATTAAAAAGGAGATAGGAATTTACCATGATATTGAGTTTGACAATCAATCAAAGTCAGGCCTTTTTTCAGGAATTAAAAGTCCAGCAACGGTTTTTCATTGGCATGGCGACACATTTGATCTTCCCCAAAATGCATTAAGACTCGCTCATTCAAAAGATTACCAAAACCAAGCATTACAGATAGGAAGCGCAGTAGGAGTCCAGTTTCATCTTGAGGTAGATGAAGAAACCATTAGACTGTGGCTTGAGAAATCAAAAGATGAGCTGAGTCATTCCTACATAGACTCGAATGAAATAGTCAGAAAGATCCCTGAATCCATACAGGAAATACAAAACAATATGAAAATCTTTTATCGCAATTTCAAGGCAGCGTTCAATCTTTGACAAAAGTTTAATATAATGACTGTTAGACTTTCCGATCTGGTTATGAGTTCTGTTACCAAAATCTTTGAAGAAACAATAGTTACAGATCACAAAGTAATCACAGAAGAGCTGTCAAAATCTGTTTTGAAAAAATACGGAGTAAAAGTTCCAGGATATGCACTTGTAAATTCTTCCAAAGAAGCGACAAAAGCAGCAAAAAGACTAGGATATCCACTCGTCATGAAAGTAGTATCACCACAAATTCTTCATAAAACTGATGTTGGTGGAGTCAAGGTAGGATTACAAAACGAGAAGGATGTCAAGAAAGCATTTAATGACATGTACAAGAGACTTTCAAAGAAGAGAGGAGTTCATCTTAAAGGAATTTTGCTTGAGAAGATGGTTCCTCAAGGCGTGGAATTAATTGTCGGTTTACAAAATGATCCACAGTTTGGTCCAGTCATAATGGTAGGACTTGGTGGTGTACTGACTGAAATTTTCAAAGATGTTGCGTTCAGACTGCTTCCAATTACAATTGCTGATGCAAAATCAATGCTTGAAGAACTAAAAGGAGCAAAGATACTGCAAGGATATAGGGGAAGTAAACCCATTGACCAAAACATGCTTGCAAAAGCACTTGTTCAAATAAGCAAACTTGGTGTTGACAATGCGGCATACTTTGACAGCATCGATTTTAATCCAATTGTAGTTTATCCAAAATCTTACTGTGTTGTTGACGCAAAGATAATTTTGAGAAAAGAAAAGAAAGACAATGCCATATCCAAAGCTCAACCAAATGCAGGGTTTATGGAGAAATTCTTCACACCACAATCAGTTGCTCTTGTTGGAGCTTCTGCGACTCCAGGAAAGATTGGAAACTCTGTCTTAGACAGTCTTGCAAAACATGACTACAAAGGGAAAGTATATCCAATAAATCCAAAGGCTGATGAAATTTTAGGACTAAAATGTTATCCATCATTGGAAGCAATCCAAGATCCAATAGACCTAGTTGTTGTCTGTGTTGATCTTTCAGTCACAGCCCCAGTTCTTGAATCATGTGCAAAAAAAGGGATCCATAGTGTTGTAATCGTATCAGGTGGAGGAAAAGAACTAGGCGGAGAAAGAGCAGCCATGGAAGCAGAGATAAAACGCGTTTCAGAAGCAAACAAAATCAGAATAATTGGTCCAAACTGCATAGGTATGTTTAATGCAGCAAACAGACTTGACTGTGCCTTTCAAGGACAAGCAAGGATGATACGTGCAAAACTAGGTGATGTCGCATTCCTATCACAGAGTGGCACGATGGGAATTAGTTTCCTTGAAACAGCAGACTCGTTTGGACTATCAAAGATGGTTAGTTACGGAAACAGATCAGATGTTGATGAAGCAGACATGATCTGGTATCTAGCAAGCGATCCTCAGACCAAAGTAATTGCACTTTATGTTGAAGGTTTTGGAGATGGTCGCAAGTTTGTAGAGACAGCAAAACGAGTCATGGCAGAAAAGCACAAACCGGTTGTCATATGGAAGAGTGGAAGGACAGCAGCTGGTGCCAAACAAGCAGCATCACACACGGGATCACTTGGAGGATCAAATGCAATCATCATGGGTGCATTCAAACAAGCAGGAATAATTTCAGTAGACAGTTATCAAGAACTTGCAGGAGTGGTAAAGGCACTTTCATGGCAACCACCTGCAAAAGGAAACAGGGCAGGTTTAGTAAGCAATGGTGCAGGCCCTATGATTGGTGCTATTGATCACTTTGAAAGACTTGGACTGGAAGTTGCAAAAGTTTCAGAGTCAACTTTAGCAGAGATGAAAGCTCACTATCCACCAACATATGTTTTGGGCACTGGCAATCCCGTAGATGTAACAGGTGGAGCAAATGCAGATGACTATAGATATGCAATTCAGAAATTCATGGATGATCCAAACGTGGATATCATTATGCCATGGTTTGTCTTTCAAGACGATCCACTAGAAGAAACAATCATAGATTATCTTGGAGAGTTTTCAAGACAACAGAAAAAACCAATTCTTGTTGGAGGAAACGGCGGACCATATACACAGAGGGTATCTGCTTTGATTGAGAACCATAAGGTTCCAGTATATGACGATATCAGAACATGGGTTGCAGCTGCAGTTGCTATGCTCCAGTGGGGAAAACACAATCCAAACAGACAAGGTTTAAGTTCTTCATAGATTGGAGTTTTGACATGTCTCTAGTCAATGTATCAAAATCTGACGGAATTTGTGTTGTAAAAATTAACAGACCAGACAAGCTTAATGCAATGAATACAGATGTTGCAAAAGAATTGATTTCAGTTTTCAACGATGTGGACAAAGACGATTCAATCAAAGTTATCATACTTACAGGCGAGGGGGACAAGGCATTTTCTGCAGGAGCAGACATTGAATACATGTCTACAATCTCTCCTATAGAATCAGAAACATATGCAAAGACAGGTCACCTTCTAACCTCAACAGTAGAAAATGTTAGCAAGCCAACCATTGCAGCAATAAACGGGTTTGCGCTTGGTGGTGGTTGTGAACTTGCACTAGCTTGTGATATTAGAATTGCTGCAGATACTGCAAGGATTGGACAGCCTGAAGTTACAATAGGAGTATGCCCGGGATGGGGAGGAACACAAAGACTGCAAAGAATAGTTGGAATTGCAAAAGCAAAAGAATTGATCTATACTGGTAGAATGGTAAAAGCTGATGAAGCAAAATCAATTGGATTAGCAAACCAAGTTGTTGAATTACCAAAGTTGATGGAAGAGGCTACAAACATGGCAAAGATGATTGCTCAAAATTCTGCAATGGCGGTAAGAATGTCTAAAATTGCAATAAACAAAGGTAGAAACACTGATATCGACACAGGTCTTGCTCTGGAATTATACACGTGGGGCCTATGCTTTACTCATCCAGACAGGCAAGAAAGAATGACTGCTTTTGTGAACAAGTCAAAGAAATAGTCCCCTTTAGATTGAATTCCTAGTATGTCACGTAGGAAAACCTTATTATAATTTGAAAGCGGAAAAGCATTATCATGAGCAACACACAGTCTACAAAACTATTGACTATTACGACAAAAGCCGCAGAGAAGATAGCTGTTTTTATGAAAGAAGAGACGGAAAAGCCAGAATACCTGAGAGTTTACGTTCAGGGTGGTGGATGTTCAGGTCTTTCGTATGGCATGAGTTTTGAAAAAACAAAAGAAGAAGACGACATACTGATTGAGGAAAACGGAGTAAAAATCATAGTTGATAGCTACAGTCAAGACTACCTCAAGGGTGCAAATGTAGATTATCTCGAGAGTCTAATGGGTGCTGGATTTAAAATCAACAACCCAAACGTTACTAAGAGCTGTTCTTGCGGTTCCTCTTTTAGCACTTCCTAAGTTCAGAATAATTTTTTATTTTTTATAATTTAATTCGGTTTCTTTATTTTTC
>CAYSWR010000013.1:0-3082 GCA_964434855.1 uncultured Nitrosopumilaceae archaeon
TTGCATATACACGCACAAATGTTAAACCCCCCCTCAAAAATCGATTTTTTGAAAAAATGACACCGTACGTAAATTATGAAAAATTAAGAGGGGTTTAGCTTTTACGAAGAAATCTTTTCTCTTGCCTGAACTATCTCTATTTCCACAGTTTCAATTGGTTCTTCAACGACATTTCGTCTAATTGAAAACATCTTTGGTTTATCAAAATCTTTAGTGCAGTCTGGACATGCATAGACCAAAACTCTGTGTTCGTTTGGAGCTTTTGGGTTAGAAAGGCGGGGGTAATACACTAATCTTCCCCCACAATCGACACAATACCTATTAGCGCGTCGTATTCTGGCCAATGCGAACCTCCTGCATAAGTCATAATGTAGCGATCCGTATTAGATCTAGTTAGTTTAATAGAATGAACAGAAATGTGATCATGTATAATGTTTCAAATCTCGAGTTTTGAAATACATCAAACTAAACATGTGAATTTTATCGATCTGATTGACCATAAACAAAATAATATGTTTCTAAATTCGAATTTAGAAATATTAAAGGCGCCGCCCGTCAGACTTGAACTGACGACCAGCTGATTAACAGTCAGCTGCTCTACCACGCTGAGCTAGGGCGGCAACAGACTTTGTTCCTAGTATATTCGGATTTAATCTTTTGCTAAGATTATTTTTCTATACCGGAGGTTTTTTCAAAAAGATAAATTCCGTCAAGAAATACTCTGTGATCTTTATTTTTGACTTTGGTGTTTTGTTGCAAGCTTCCAGCAGTTTGTGAAACATCTGTCAATACTGGACCTGTCAATATGACATCATCGCCTTTTGTAACGACTTTGGTATCACCTCGAATTTTTGATACTCGTGGGGCTCGCTCACCTTGGAAATTTTCCACTAAGATATTTCCATCTTTTATTTTAATTGTTATTGGAAAGTGGGCATACACAATTTTCATCTTAAAGGTATATCCCTTCTGGACACCTTCTATGAGTGATTTGATAATTGATAGTGCGGTATTGAATATAGCATAGTCGTGTTTTCTTGTTCCAACTGATTTTAGTACAACATTTTTACCATCAACGTTAAGATCTACTGGTATTTTTTTGAAGTCTTTTCTTGTTTTTCCAAGCTGACCTTCTACATATAGCATTCTTTTTGTCAAGGTAACCTTAACTTTGTCAGGTATCGGTATTGTTGTTTCGTGAATTTCAATTTGCTCAGTAGACATACCCTATCAATAATCCTCCCAATCTTTTCTTTACTGCCTCATGATGAGACATTACTCCTTGATTTGTAGTCACAATTAGCATACCTCTCGAATATGACGGCAGATATTGTTGCTCCCAACTGACATACTCATCTTTTTTGACTTTGAATCGTGGCGTGATGGCTCCACATTTGGTTATTTTTGCTAAAAGTTGAATCTTGAACTTACCACCTTTTTTATCGTCAACATGTTCAAATTCTCCGATGTAATTGTGATGTTGTAGGGTTTTTAGTACTTCCATAGCAAGTTTTGATGATGGTAATACGACGCACTCGCCTTTTCTTCTGGCTTCAGTATTGAACAGAGTCACAAACAAGTTTGCAATTATGTTATTTGATGGCATTTTCTCACCTAAACTTCCTAAACCCTAGTGATACCGCAACTTCTCTAAAGCAACGTCTGCATAGATCCAGATCATATTTCTGAATGACTGCATTATAGTCTCCGCATCGCTTACACCAACGTGAGCCTTTACCGAATTTGTGTACGGTTCTTCCTGTTACTTTGTAATCACGATTTTTTACCATTTTACACTATCTCTATTCCAAATTCTTTCGTTAGAAATGCCTTTGCATCTTCGCTTGTAATTCTATGATGATTGCCTACACTTGCTTTGTGTTTGCTCCTAAATCTAATGTTAAAACCTGGTCTTGTCAATGAAATTGAAACATTTAATCCCAAAATGCCAATTTGAGGATCATATTTTACTCCAGGAATGTCTATGTATTCTTTTATTCCAAATGACAGGTTTCCAAAATCGTCAAATGAAGAGCCTTTCATCTGATTTCCTTTTGCAATAAAGAGTCTTTTGATAAGTTCTATTGCAGGTTGTCTTCTAAGGGTTACAGCGACACCTATTGGTTCACCTTTATGAACTCCCCAGTCTCTTTGAGTAGCTTTAGCATTGCGTGAGTTTGGTTTTTGCCCAGCGATCTGTTCTAAAGCACGTTTTGCTTGTTCAATTGGTTCGCCAGATTTTCCAACCCCCATGTTTAGGACTACTTTGGCAATTGAAATTTTCTTCATCTGGTTTTCAAGTTTCTGCGACATGTTATCACTCTATTTGTATTACTGGCTTGTCTTTACCTACAGCCATTATCAGATCTGTTGGAATTTCAATTTGTCTTTCACCAATGTTTACAGAAGCACGTCTTGGGAGAACAAATGAACCTTCTTTAATTTCATCAACTTTTCCTATGTGGCCTGCATTAATTCCACTTGTTACTATGACTTGAGAGCCTTTTTCTAGTTTAATTACATCAAGAATTTTTTGTTCCGGTATCTGCATTACGCATGTATCACCTACGTTTACTTTAATGTCAGAGATAAGAGAACGCCCATCATGAAAACCAAGTTGTGTCTTTAAACCTTTTATTGTGACCTTGCTTGTTACTTTGACAAGCTTCTTTGTTTTTTCTGCAGAATTTATCGCGATTGGTTGCAATACTATTGAATCTTTTGGTACCAGTCTGTACACATCAGATAATCCCTCAAGTTCAACTACGTCCATAAGACCAATTCCATGATGAAGGGACTTTCGTATAATACCATCTACTTTGATTTTTCCACCATAAATAGCAGATTTTGCTTCTCTTAGCGTAGTCACTAATTTTAGAATGTCACGAATAAACACAGCACTTGGAATTGCAACATGTTTTGAATGTCCACCTGGTCGAACAGTTACAACAAATCGATCATCCTTTCTTGTAATGCCCCAGAAGATTGGAGACATTTGTCTTTTCAGTTTCTTGCTACCGGCTATACTAACCATTACTTATTCTCCTTTTTCACTGACTTTGCCGCTTTTGTTTGTTTTGTT
>CAYSWR010000013.1:3182-29784 GCA_964434855.1 uncultured Nitrosopumilaceae archaeon
TAACCATTACTTATTCTCCTTTTTCACTGACTTTGCCGCTTTTGTTTGTTTTGTTTCTTTTTTAGATGATTTTGGTTTTTCTTTTGTAGTCCTTTTTGTTGGTTTTGTTGATTTTACTTTTGCTGGTTCCATTGTTTTTAGAGGTTTTTCTTGTGGTTTTTCCTTTGGTACCTCTACTGGTTTTTCTTTTGATACTTTTGTTTTTTGTTTTTCCATTCTGTTTTGACGCCATTTATCATCAAGATTCATTCCAGTTATCATAACATTTGACGTATGAATGTAAATGTCAACATTCCCACCTTTCAATTTTTCACGTTTTATTCCTTCTACTGCTATGCTATTTTTTTCAGTTGATACTTGGGTTACTTTACCATCAATTCCCTTGAATTCACCACGCATAACTCGTACAGTATCACCTTCGATCACGCGTGCACTACGTCTTTCATATTTTTCTCGTAATTCTTTTGAAAGCGCAGCACCAAGTTGTTTGCTTCGTGTATGATGTGCGGCTTGGAATATCTGTCGATTTCTAACTATCGTTGGTTTCATTTTATACCACCATAGATGCAAGATTTGCTATTCTTGGCCACTTTTCTGAAGCTTCTGCTGCGACCGGACCTTTGATTTCAGTACCTTTGATTTCTCCTTCAGGTGTAACAAGTACAGCTGCATTGTCTTCAAAAGTAACTCTAACTCCGTTTAGTCGCTTTATTGGATATTTTTGTCTGACGATAACTGCACCATAGATCTGTTTTCTAAGCTCTCCTGGACCTTTTTTAACAACTACATTAACAAAATCACCAACAGCTGCTGACGGATATCTAGCTACTCTAGTCTTAGTTTTTTGCACCATTATTATTTCCAATATTTTTGCGCCGGTGTTGTCAGCACATACTACTTGAGCACCAAGTGGCAATACTCTTGTCACATATGGTCTGAATTCTTGTACGCCTTTTGCAGAAACTGCACGGCTCTTTGTTGCTGTCATTATGACAAAACCTCCACTACTACAAATGAAACACTCTTTGATATCGGTCTACATTCAGCAGTAAGAACAATATCGCCTTCTTTTACATCAATACAAGATGGTTTGTATGCATGAATCTTGCTTTGACTACGAGCATACCTTTTGAATTTGGTTATGAATTTCGGAGCTTCTTGTTGAACTACAATCATCTTTGGTGCTTTAGAGCTGACTACTTTACCCTCGATTAGTTTACCTCTAACTGATAGCCTCCCATGGAAGGGACAGAGGTGATCGGCACATTCAGTTTTTGGCGCTTGAACTGATATTCCTATGTTTCTTGTCATGCCTTTTCTCCTATTCTTTCGTGTGATCTTTTTGTTAGCATATTTCCATTCAGTATAATTTCATTATTACCAAGAGAAAATCGCCAAATTGTGTTTTCTTTAGGGAATTTCTTGATTCCATTTTCCGTGCTCAAAACAAACATAGATTTTGTTTCATCAACTACTTTGCCTTTAAGTCCAACTGATTGGATATTAGAAGATTGTACAATCTCAGTATCAAGCCCAATTAATTCATGTAGTGCTATATTCTCAGTGGTAATCATTGTTTTTTCATCTCTCCCAGCCTTGTCAGTATTCTTGCAATATCTCTCCTTATTGCACGCACCTTTCCATTTTCTTTTCTTAGTGTTCCTTTTGAGGATTCAACACGTAATTTACCAAGTTCTGTGCGTAGTTGTCCTAGTCTATCTTTAAGATCAGTTTCGTTAAATTCTCTTACTGTTTTCATTTTCAATCGTGCCATTACTTTAATTCCTCCTCAATTTCTTCATATGTTTCCACAGCTTTGATGTGTTCTTCCTCTTTTTCAATTAATTCACTTTCTGTTCGTGGTTTTGTTGGATCTTCTGGAATTTCTTCAAGCATAATAATTTCTTTTTCTTCTTCTACTTCGACTTTCTTCTTTGGCGGAGGTATTTCTTTTGTAGCAGTCTTGAATTCAAATTCTGGAATATCGTTTTCTTTTCTTGCTATTCTAATTCTTACTCCAATACGTCCCATTTTAGTATCTACATGAACAATGTCTTCTGATACTACAACGGTAGCATGGTGTCCTGCTCGTGGCAAGATTCCTTTACTGTGTTTTTCAAAGGCTGAACGTTCGCCACGGAGTTTACCTGAAATTGTGATTTGAACACCCATTGCACCAGCATTCATTATTGTTTGCATAGTCCACATAACAGCGCGTCTAAATGCAGTACCTCTTGCAAGATGTTGTGACATTCTATTACACATAACGTTTGGATCCAGTTCTGGTTTCTCGATTTCTACTACAGAGATTTGTGGATTCTTAAGATCAAAATCTTTTTCCAGCGCTTTAGTTAAATCACGTATGCCAGAACCCTTTCTGCCTATTACGATTCCAGGTCTAGTGACATGAAGTGCAACACGAGTTCCTGTCGGAGTCTTTTGTATGTCTACACTGGAAAATCCAGATTCTTTGATTGCCACTCTCAGATAATCGTTGAGTAACATGAGCTTATAGCTGTCATTTATTACATTTTTTACCGATGACAATTCATCTCTCCTGAGCTACTAGTTCAACATGTGTTAGTATGTCAATTTTTGGTGATGCTCTTCCCATTGCACGTGGAGTAAATCTCTCAATTTTTCTTCCCTTGTGAACAGTAGCATTAATTATTCTAAGTCTATCTAAATCCATTCCGCGGTACTCTGCATTTGATTCTAGGTTATCAAGCAATTTAATGAATTCTCCAGCAGCTTTTTGTGGATATCGTCCTGACATCATTCCAGTATCTGATTTGTGACCTACTTCATTATGATATCGTCTAAATGCAACGGCTCGTTTTAGTTTTACAACATCCTCCAGGTAGCCTCGGGCTTTTTCAATAGAAAGTCCTTTTATTGCAACCGCAATCTCACGTGCATGTTTATGTGAAATTGTTTTTTCTCTAAGTGATGAACGAACATGCTTTGTTTTATCATAATTTTGGAAAGCGTATTTGAATCCAGCCATATCAATCACTTTAGTGGAACATACAAGCTGGACCTTGATGCTCCTACACCAGGTGCTCCATGAACTACTCTTTTGTTTGTCATTACATATTCGCCTAAATAATGACCGACCATTTCAGGCTTCATAATAACGGGAACAAATTCTTTTCCAGAAAAAATATTTATTGTAACTCCAATCATGTATGGTAAAATTATCAAATCTCGCAAGTGTGTTTTTATTGGTGTTGTTAGTTTACCTGCTTTTGCCAATTTTGTTTCTTCAAGCAGTTTTCGTTTTTGGTCAGTGATACCCCTAGTAAGTGATCTTCTTGCTCTAGCTGGTAAAAGATGAAACAGATTCTCCAGTGACTGCTTCTGAAGATCCTCTGTTGAAAGCCCACGATACTTGAATTCTTTAACCATTCAAAATCACCATTATGCGAAGGAATTCAAAGCGTACCATATTATAGCATTCCTATCTTTGTTGCAAGATCCCTTGCTTTCTCTATTGACTGGAATTTGACAAATGCCTTTTTGCCATAAACTGATCTACAAGTATTTACCGTCATCGGCTCTTCGTTGTAAAGTATTTTGACTGCCTCCATGATTTTTGGTTTTGTTGCAGTATCCTTTACAATAAAGCATATTCTGCTTTCTTTTTCAACTAGTACAAAAGTCTTTTCTGTGATATACGGCTTTAAAACTATTTGGATAGCTTCCTCGGAATTCATCTTGTTGTCACCATTAGCTCCAAGTGTGAAGATTTTATTTTACTAATTTCTTCTATTGCGTTTTTTGAGAATACGGTTAATCGAATTGGTTGTGAGCCAGGAACCAAGTCCAAAACACTTAGACTGTTTACTGATTTTACATCTACACCCATAAAAGCACCACAAGCTTTTGAAAGATTTTTGGAGTCTTTTACTACGACAAGTATACTTTTTCCGACTTTGGTTTTTCTGCCACGCAAAAGTGGTTTGCCTGAACGTCGTTTTAGTCTTGATCGTAGTCGGTCGATATCCTGTGTCAGGTTTAATGCATCAAAGAATTTTTTGAGATCTTTTGCTTTTGATATTGACTCGATTTCGTCAGAAACAACTATTGGGAATGATTCTATTTTATCGATTTTGTGTCCTCGTGATTTTACCAAGTCTGCAGATGAAGTTGCAGCAATTGCAGAACAAAGAGCAAGTTTGTTTTCTTTTTTATTTAAGATCTTGTACACCACTTTTTCTGTTGTAGGTGGATGAGCTTGTCTTCCTCCTCTTACCATTGCGACTCCACCACCTTGTCCTTGTCTTCCTCCTCCACCTCCACGCAATCTTGCAACTCTTGCTTGATGATGACCAGTAGGAGGACTGTTTGATTCTGCTACAACATCCATGCCAGCATTTGGATATCTTCCTTGAGTCTGAAATGCATGTGATTCCAAGTTCACATATGCTTTGTGTAAGAGATCAGTTCTAAGTGGAGTAGAAAATACAATTGGTAATTCTACTTCATCTGTTTTAGAACCATTTATCGAAAAAACTTGGGCTTTCATACCATTATCTCCAAAATATTAGGTTGTGTTATTTTCGAGACTCTTTGTCTGACTGGTGCGCGTAGTTTAACAAGTCGTCTATAAGTTCCCGGAATGGATCCACGTATTACAACAAAGTCTCCTTCCACCAATCCAAAATGTTTGAATCCACCAGCAGGGTTGATTTTGAATTCATTGTTTTGAGTATTACTCATTATCATAATTCTGTTATTGTATTGTGTTCTTTGATGAAATCCACGCTGACCTGCTCTTGGTACTGTGTACATGATTGTTGAAGGACTAATTGGACCAAGTGTGCCAACAGCTCTTACGCTTTTTCTTGATTTGTGCTGTTTCTTTTTAACACCCCATCTTGTAATTGGTCCTTCAATTCCTTTTCCTTTCGTGATAGCAGCAACATCAACATCTGCACCTTTTTGAAAGACTTGATCAACTTTAACTTCTTTACCCAAAAGATCTTTAACAAACGCAAATTGTTTTGCAATATCACCGCCTTTTACAGCAACTTCAAAAACATATGGCTTTTTTTGTTCCCTGCCAGCATGCCTTGGAAGTACAGCAGCAATGGCAAAAAGATCAGAAACTCTTCCAAGGGATTTTTCTGCTAGCTCAAGACTTTTATCATCAGATTTTGCGGTAAACAGCCTTGGCAATTCTTTTGGTAGGTCTTTTGCATAAACATCAAAAATTGAATCTAATCCGTATCTGTCTTTTGCATATCCACGTATTCCTATAACTGAGATTGGAGGAGTTACAACTACTGTACCAAGACTGACAAGCTGTTTCCCAAAGTTAGGCGTTTTGTCTCTATCATCTATGCTTGCAACACGAATGCAGCCAGCTTTGAATCCTGCATGTGCAAGCAATCTTGGCTGATCGCCATCTTGATTTGGCCAAGTCCTGATTCTTGCTTCCATGCTTTTAGCTCGCCCTCTTGGAAGATATGCAAGACTTCCTCGCCTTGGCTGACTATGCTTTCTATGACCCATGGATAAACGCTAGATGTTGTAAACCCCATTATAAGTCTACTATTAGAAATAACAACTTGATCGATTTTTTATGTAATTTTTGATCTTATCAATGTAATAAATCCATTAGAGTAATCGCAAATATAATTCCACCAACAACAACTCCAGCAATACCTGCCATGATTGCAAAAAGTAAGAATTTTTTTTGTTGAGTCATTAAAATTAAATCATTTGGAGTAATATTAAATTTAATTACGTGTTAGAACATTTAGGATCGATAACGTACCAAGCATTGCTTCTTCAAGACGCACAGTTTCAGTAGCTTGTTCTGGAAAGAAATTAAGAATTTGTGATTTTGGAATATTGTGTATTGCGTTGCCTAGAATTTCATGAATTCCTCTTTCGGGGGAGCCAAAAACAACAAGTACAGAGGCATCTGAGATTTCATCAAAAAATTTCTGTGTTTTATGTATGATTTTCCCTTTTTTTGAGGTCAAAATGACATGTGAATTCCAGCTTGAAAGAAGTGTACGTAGATTTGCACTCTCTTTTACTTCATATCCCCAATATTGTCGAACCTCATTGCGTTTTATCTGTTTAATCGAAAGTTCTGGAAATCCAGTTTTGAATTGTACAGTTATTCTTTTGCCTCCTTTTTCATCGCCAAAATACTGAATTGATTTATCAAGTCCGACATCTACATATTTTCCACCTTTAACAAAGAACACTATGCCTTCTCTTATATCACCGATTTTAATCTTACTTGAATCTGAAGTGTAAGTGTGATGTGGAATTTTTAATGGACTAAGAACTCCAGCATATTTTAATTCTGAAATTTTCGGAAACAATGCACGTCGTAAATACTGTGGTGTTTCAAGATAGCGTAAAATAGTACGTAAAAGAGATTTGTCTTGCTCTGTACCGGAACTTTCGTGATACAGGTAAATTGTTTGCACGTGAAATATTGCACATGTTCGTGCAATCAGTGATATCTTTCTTGATTTATCAAGCTGAGTAGATTCATCAGTTAATGCAGAATCAGGAATTGCAATTGAAATTTTCAACAATTAATGTATTTTTGTGCGTTATAAAACAGTAGAGATTAGCTTTGTCTTTTTGCAGAATACTCTTTTGCCTTTGCCGCGTATTTTTCAATATCCTTTTCCTGAACTTTATTTAGAAGTTTGGCATCGTTAAGAATTTGTGACATCTTGACGTGTTTTATTCCTTCTTTGTCTTCACTAACAAGATATATTGATTCTATTGCAAGTGCTGCAGCATCTTCTAATGACATGTCTTTTTTGTAGTATTTTTCTAGGTGCTCAGTTACTTGATCAGCACCTGAACCAATCGCAACTGCATCATAGGAAATGTATGTTCCACTTGGATCAGTGAGGTATATTGTGCTCCCACTCTTGTCTATACCTGCAATAATCAATGCAACACCAAATGGTCTAACTCCAGCATATTGAGTAAATTGTTGACATTGGTCTGCAAGATGTTTAGCGACTGATTCTACTTCTATTGGTTCGTCATAGATCATTCTGTTGCTTTGTGAAAAGAATCTTGCATTATCTACTTGGCTCCGCGCATCTGGAATATATCCTGCTGCAGCAACTCCAATGTGATCATCGATTTGAAAAATTTTCTGTGTTACTTCAGCATTTTGTAATTTGCGTGGTTTTTCTTCTACTGCAAGAATTATTCCATCCTTACTTTTAATTCCAATTGCAAGGGTTCCACGTCTAACTGTTTCAATAGCATACTCTACTTGGTATAATCTTCCATCTGGAGAAAATACAGTGATGGCTCTATCATATCCTGCAGCTGCTGGTAACAATTCAATTTTCATCCTTTGAAGGTTTAATTTAAGTCTAGTGATACTTTTTGTATGCATTTTGAGATCCCATTTTATGGTCATAAAAATATTCGATCGCTTCATCAAAAAACAATAGAGATAACAACAGAACCGGATCTTACATTAAATGGAGATTGTATAATTGGAGTTGACGCAAGTTGTGGTTGTAATGACATTCCTGAAAAAATGAAAAAACTTTTGCGCAGCTCAAAAACAAATATTTTGTTTACAATCAAAGTCAAAGATTTTTCTTTCAAAGTAAAAGGAAAAGGTCATGACAAATTAGTTCTAACTCATCCACGTGATATTGTAATTAGGAAAAGCTCATTTGTCTGTCCACGCACTTTGGCAACTAATTGTGATAAGGCATCTGATTCCATACCTAGACAAATGATAAAGATCTTGCAAAATCCAGACACAAAAGGAATCTTTGCAATAGATGTAATCTAATCGTTTTTAGATATAGACTTTGGCTTTTTTGGAGACATTATTAGATAACTAGAATTGTTGTTTTCAAAAATGTTTGTTATTGCACGATTTACAATCTCCATCAAAACATATTGATCATAATGCGATTCATTATGATTTTCAGAATTTTTCTTTTTTATTTTTGACAGATTTTTTTGTGCGATGTTTTTGATTATTTTTTCTATCTTTATAGAAGCATCTGTTATTGTTTTAGAATAATCAGAATCAAAGTTTGGCGGAATTTCATATCCTAGAAGTTTTACTGAAGTACCATAATATTTCATTACGGCGCCACGGGCTTCTTCCATCTTTACAACCTCAACCAATCCAGCATTCTTTAACACCCCAAGATGGTGCCTAACTGTAGTAGTGGCTTTTTTGTAACCGGTTTTATGTAATTCATCTGCTATTTGTTCTGCCGAAAGTTCATTATGATACAAGCTTTGAAGAATTTTAATTCGTGCTACATCATCAAGCGCTTTTGCTTGTGCTATGTTAGTTGTGAGTATTCTATTCACTTTAAGTTCTTTTTGTAAGAGAGTTGACATTCCTTCTATCAGATTTAGAATCAATCTAAAAGACCAAGGCGTTACAGTTTTTTGCCTATTAGCATTATTTTTTTTATGCTACTAATAAGATTAGAGCAAACCAATCAATTACAATGTTACAACTATGAATATAGTTGTAAATTCATTTTATTGATACCAAAATCATATCCTTAGTACCTTTACAAAAAACCCTGAAAATTTTTTAAAAGATCAGTTTATGGAAATATTGTGTTTTTGCGACCCGTCAATGTCCAAAACTGGCAAGAAATCATGTTGTTACTATCCTAAATTCGAGTTAAATTGAATGACCAGTTATCTTTTCGTATGAAATTATGTATCTAGAAGATAATTGTTGGCATAATTCTGGTGGCAAGGACGGTGCCATTGGTTCTTTGCCCACTTTTCTGTCTTCTTCAAATTGTTTTTGATATCCACGTTCAGCTAACCAATCACGGAGGAGTTGTTTGTCAAAGCTTTCTTGAGTCTTTCCTATTTGATAAGTCTCTTTAGGCCACATTCTGTATTCATCAGGACCAATTGAATCTCCAAGCAATATTTCACCACCAAGTTTTCCAAATTCTAATTTTAGATCAGCAAGTATGAAACCAGCATTTTCTGCTAATTTATACATTTTTTTGTAGATTCCAATCGATGTTTCTTCTAACCAAACATATTCTTCTAAAGTTACAAGATTTTTGTTGACGGCGTTTTTTTTATTAATTGATAAATCATGTGTTTCTGATTTTGTTGTAGGATCAAAAATTGGCTGTGGGAGTTTAGCAGCAAGTGTAGTATCAGTGTTTTTTGGAATTTCAACTTCGCCGTTTTTCCATCTTTGGATTAGACTCCCATAGAAATATCCTCTAACGACACATTCAATTGGAATCATATCCATTTTTTTTACTACGATCTTATCTTTTGCTTCCGTTCTGATGTAATGATTTACGTTTGGGAGTTCTTTAAACCAAAATTCAGCAAATTTGCAAAGAATTTCACCTTTTCTTGGAATAGGAGTTTGAAATTTTACATCAAATGCAGAAACCCTGTCACTGAAATGAAAAAGCAGATTTCCATCGTCGGTTTCGTATATGTCTTTTACTTTGCCTGAACGTAGAAACTTCAAACATGCGTCATTAAACTAGGTATGATTTAAACTGATATTGAATCAGGAGCCCATCATACCAGGCATTTTTATTGGCAGTCTATAGGGCATAGTCATACTGATACCTTCGTCAGTAGTCACAGTTACCTGTTCAAGTTTGTTTCCAGGTGGTGGCGACAGTAGTAGTTTCTGTCCTGGTTTAAGGAGAGCAATTTTGTCAGTATAGCCTCCATAATCTATTATCACATTAGTAAGAGGAGCAGTTCCAGTGTTTTGTATAGTAACACGCGCCATTGTAAACAGATCCTGTGGGTCTTTGAAAGGATCAAGATAAAGGTCGTATTTAGTAGGATATAGCACTGGAATACCATAGATCATTATTGCAGCTATTATGACAATGCCGCCTGTACCAGCAGCAATAAGACCAATTTTCAATGTTTCAGTTAGTTGCTTCTAATTAATAAAATCTATTTGCCGCCCTGTTCAGGGATTACAGAAAGTGTGGTTGTTGAAATTACATTGTTTATTTTTCTAATTTTTTTGGTGATAACCTCTTCAATTTCTTTTCTTGTTGTGACTTGCACTTTTACAAAGATATCATAAACGCCATATGTGCCCATTGCTTCTTTTACACCATCAATTTTCAGAATATCGTTCATGACTTCCATTTCATGTCCGATTTTACTTTTTACTAAAACATATGCAATTTCCATTTTTATTCTCCCTTTATTTCTGCCCTAGTTTTAAAAATAGGTTTTATGCCAAGTGTAGCATAATTTCCTGTAGAACAAGTAAAGCACATAGAGTCTACATCTATTCCTACTGCTTCTGCCAAGTTTTTCTGATCATTGTATCCAAGAAAATCAGCACCTATGATTTGCCTTACTTTTTCAGTCAGTTCTTTTTCATCATATTCTTTACCGTCACCAATGAATGTTACAAGTTCATCCTGTGATGGAAAGTCAATGCCGGCATAGCATGGAAAGCGAATTGGAGGATAGGTTATTACCATGCTTATTTTTCTTGCACCAGCTCTGCGAAGGGCTTTGATGATTGCTTTTGAGCTTGTTCCGCGAACCAAACTATCATCAACTACAACAACGTGTTTACCAGCAATAACAGAAGTGATTGGAATTATCCATCTGTTGATTTCCACCCTGTCGCTTTGATGTGGTTCAATGAAGCTCCTAAGTGGCCCTTTCCTACTGTATCTGTCTTTTAGTAAGCCTTCTTCAAATGGGACACCAAGCTCTTGTGCATATCCAAGTGCAGCAGGTCTGGCAGAGTCAGGAACTGGAATTACAATATCTGCATCTTTGATTGGAAATTTTTTTGCGAGATGCTGACCGATTCTTTTTCGTGCAATGTAAATGCTAGAGCCCTCCATGATGCTAGACGGATGTGCAAAATAAGTAAATTCAAATGAACAATGAGCATGTGTTTTTTCTTCAGAAAACATTTCTGATTCAAGACCAGAATTGCTGAGTTTAAGAAGTTCGCCTGGTTTTACGTCTCTTACCAATTCTCCACCAACTGCAGCGATTGCAGATGACTCTGATGCTACTATGTATGTATTGATGTCTTTTCTAAAACCAAGGACCAATGGCCTAAATCCTTTAGGGTCACGTGCTGCATAGACTGCATTATCATCAGAAACAAAGGTAAAACAAAATGAGCCAACCATCTCATTTTTTAAAATAGAAAGTGCACTTCCAAGATTTCCATTTGTTGCCATAAGTGAAACAAGTCTTTTTGCTGCAATCAATGTGTCACTAACGTTTTGAGGTGTAAATGTACATCCTCCAACCATTCCAGATAATTCTTCAACATTTGCAATTGTCCCGTTATGTGCAATACATAGATCTTTTACTCTCAGAGGTTGAGCATTTTCCAGGTTACTTTTTCCCATTGTAGAATATCTAACATGTCCTATTGCTGCAGGAGATGCATATTCCCTTGTAACTTTATCAAATTCTGTCGCTGCAGAAGAAACTAGCCCAATTTGCTTGTATGGTTCTTTCTTTGGAATAGCAACTCCCCAAGCTTCTTGGCCTCTATGTTGGAGAGCTCGTAGTGAATCAATAACCATTGGAATTACATTTGCCCCATCAAGGCTAAAGATTCCAACGACGCCACAATTTTCCTTAACCATGTGCCATCAATGACTCCAATGAGTTTAACCATTTTTCTTGTGCCTTATCAATCCTTAGATCGATTATCTTTTTTGTCTTGTTTTTAAAAATTATACTGGAACCTGAAAATTTTCCAATGATTCCATATGGTACTTCTTTTTGTTCTAAGAGACCCGTTATTTTTTTGATGTTTTTCTGGTTTACAGTAAGAACATATCTAGAATGAGATTCTGAAAATAAAAGGTCATCAGACTTCTTTAGTTTTTGCCCAGGAATTTCGTCTAATGATATGATGCATCCAATTTGGTTGTTAATACATAATTCAGATACTGCGATTGCTATTCCACCTTTTGAGCAATCGTGTACACAGTTCACTAGATTTCCGTCTATTAGATTCAATACTGCATCCATAGCAGCTTTAGAAAGTTTAAAGTTCACCGCAGGACATGAACCTCCAATCAAATTGTGGATATATTCATAATATTCAGAGCCACCAAGTTCATCTTTTGTCTCACCAATAATAACAAGAAAATCATTTTTCAAAATTTTTTGTGAATGTGGTGGTTTTTGCTCGATCAACCCAAGGACTCCAATTAGCGGAGTTGGTTTAATTGGTCCATCGTCTGTTTCATTATAGAAACTAACTTTTCCTCCAACGCATGGAATTTCAAAATATTTTGCATAGTCAGTTATTCCTTCAAGCGATTCTTTGAATGTCCAAAAAATTTCAGGATCTTCTGGATTTCCAAATTGTAAATGATCAACCATTCCAATTGGTGTCGCGCCAGTACAGACCACATTTCTACATGCTTCTTCAAAACATCCTATAGCGCCTTGTCTCGGATCAATGTAACAGTGTTTTGAATTGCCGTCAATTTTTACAGCCAAGAATTTCCCATTGTCAAGTCGTAACACAGATGCATCTTGTCCTGGTTTTACTACTGTTCTTATTCCTACTTCGTGATCATACTGACCATAAACCCAGATTTTACTTGCAATGTTTGGATTTGTGAGCATTCTAAGAAGGACTTTTGTGAGATCACTTGGAGTGTTAGGTTTTTTTATCTCTTGTATTTTTTTAAGATATTTTGGTTTTAATGCAGGTCTGTCAAGTAATGGCGCGTTTGCTACAACAGTACTTGGAAGTCTTGCAATAGTGTTTGTTTCAACTTTTACTTGCATCATTCTATCTTCTTTTACTCTGCCTATGACAGAATATGGAACGTGAAATTTTTCACATATTTCTTTTAGTAATTGAAGATTATATCTGTCAGTTATCACAAGCATTCTTTCCTGAGATTCAGAAATCATTATCTCAGTTGGAGACATTCCTGCTTCTCTTTTGTGTACTCGTGCTACATCCAATTCAATTCCAATAGAAAGAGCATCAGCGGTTTCAGATATTGCGCATGAAAGGCCGCCACCACCCAAATCTTTCATGGCTTTTATGCAGCCTTTATCTCGAGCCTCAAGTATCGCTTCAATGACTAGTTTTTCAATAAAAGGATCTGGGATTTGAACTGCTGAACGATTTTCTGATTCTAAGATGTCTGACGCAAATTGTGAGCCACCCATACCGTCACGCCCAGTAGAGCCGCCAATCAAAACTACAAAATCATCTTTGTAGGCTTTGTTTTTGATAAGTTTGTTTTTCTTCCCAAATCCAATTGCTGCCACATCAACCAGTGCATAATTTTTAAAACAATCATCAAATTCTATTTCTCCGCCTACAGTAGGAATCCCAAGGCAGTTTCCATAGTCAGCTATTCCACGTACCGCATTTTTGAAAAGCCATTTTGCATGATTGTCTTTTTCTATATTTCCAAAACGCAAACCATCAAGTATCGCAATTGGTCTTGTACCAGCTGACAGGATATCTCTTATAACACCGCCAACACCAGTTGCAGCTCCTCCGTATGGTTCTACCGCAGAAGGATGGTTGTGACTTTCTATGTGTACTGTAACAACATAATCATCACCAACATCAAGTACGCCTGAATCATACCCTGGTCCTGAAATGACTCGTTTACCTTCTTTTGGTAGAATCTTTAGATGTTTTTTTGATGATTTGTATGAACAGTGTTCTGACCACTCAGCCGCAATTATTTGTAATTCAAGTGAATTTGGCTTACGTCCAATTTTTTTCTCAAGAAAAGAGTGCTCTTGTGCGGTTAGACTCATTGTGCAATACCCATCGTAGTCAAAAGAGATTCAAAAATCATTGAAGCTGGTTTAGAATTCTTTGGATTTATGATTGATTCTGCAGCTCTCTCAGGATGAGGCATCATCCCTACTACGTTCCCTTTTTTGTTACATATACCTGCGATATTATTAGTTGAACCGTTCACTTCTTCACAATATGTAAAAACTATCTGATTGTTTTTCTTAAGCAAGTTCAGGGTTTCTTTATCTGCATAGTATCTTCCTTCACCATTAGCAATTGGTATTGGAATTCTCTGATTTAGTTTGAATTTGTTAGTAAATGGAGTTTTGTTGTTTTTCACTATGAGTTCAGTCCATTTGCACATAAAATTTAGTGAGGTATTTTTAAGAAGTGCCCCAGGCAAAAGACCTGCTTCAACTAGGATTTGAAATCCGTTGCATACTCCAAGTATTGGCATTCCTTTTTCTGCCATTTTTTTTATGCCAGCAATGACTGGACTGTGTGCTGCTATGACTCCAGCTCGGAGTCGATCACCATATGAAAATCCGCCAGGAAGAACAATGGCATCAAGATTCTTGGACAGTTCTTGCTCGTGCCATAAAAGTTCTGTATTTAGTTTAAAAACATCAGTGAGTACATGTTGCATATCACGATCGCAGGTACTTCCTGGAAAAACTACAATGCCTACTTTCACAATTTTTGTATCTTACTAGCATTATTAAATTGAATCGAATGAAATCGTTTTTATTCGATTTCTTTTTGATAATAGATATGACACATGTTCGCGACATCATGATTCGCAATGTCATCACTATCGATCATAATAAAACAGCAAAGGATGTGGCACTTTTAATGTCAGAAAAACAGATCAGTTCATTGGTAGTCATAAAAGATGGCAATCCAATAGGGCTTGTTACTGAAAGAGATCTTTCCCGCAAGGTCTTGACTACAGATAGGAAAAGTTCAGATGTACAGCTTTCTGAGATAATGTCCCTGAAATTCCGCTGGGTTGAACCTATGACACCCATAGAAGACGCCATTCAAAAGATGATAAATAACAACATACGCAGGTTACTTGTCTTAGAAGAAGGCAAACTTGTTGGAATAATAACGGAGACTGACTTGGCAAGGCATCTTAGAAGCAAGTTGCTCATAGATGGAGCACTGGAAGATTTCACTGCTTTAAAACGCAAAATAGTAAAAAGTGGTTAGACTTCAGAGCTTTCAACAGTTACACGGCTTACTAGTGGGTTGTATATTCTAAATTCGTTACACAAATCCATCACGGTTTTTTCTGCTATTTTCTTATTTTTTGCATCAACTTCAAATTTTAACATCTTGGCAGAACGGATTTTCTTTACAGATGAGTTATTTCCTTTGAGAATCAGATCATGTAATATGGTCTCGCCTTCCGGATCATTTATCTCTGGCTTATTTTCTATAATCACACTAACTTTGAATGAAGGCATGCTGGCTTGTTTGAGCGTAATTAATTTAAGCTTTGGTTTATTGATAACATTTTAAACCATCAAGATTTTCCCTTTACATTATGCCAATGTAGCTCAGCCTGGCTAGAGCATCTGACTTGTAATCAGAAGGTCGAGGGTCCAAATCCCTTCATTGGCTTTTATTATTACAGACAAAGTTAAGTAACAAATACGTAGAAAGAACACATGCATCTAGGATATGTTTTGATAAACTGTGACCTTGGAACAGAAGAATACATCTTAGAGGAGCTTAAAAGAATTCCACAGGTCAAAAAAGCACATGTTACTTTTGGATCTTATGATCTAATAGCCGAAATCCAAGCTAAAACTCAAGAGGATTTTGATAAAGCAGTCTCACATGGAATCAGAAACATATCTAGAGTGATAAGCACGATGACCCTTAAAGTAGTAAATCCCGAAGGATAATTATAGAAGAAACGAAATCAAACTGGAATTGGCAAACATAGAATACACCGGTACGGTTTGGGCAATAAACCATGGATTACCAGAGCCATTGCTTAATCATTGCATAAAGAAACTAATAGATCATGGAATCAAAAAAGAAGACATCAAGTTAACTGATGCACCAGAAAATGTCCAAGTGGGGACTGTCGTAGTTGACATATGGCCATACCATCTAGAAGTTGGGCGTGTTCGCACTGTTAGAAATGATTCATTTATCAGCGGCAGTGTTATGATAATAGAATTAAAAGCAGACGCCAGTGGAACCTATATCGACTAGATATTAGAATAGATTTATTTCTGATATAAAAAAAATCTTGGTGTGAAGAAGAAACCTGTTCAATCAAGTAAGAAAGGATTGTATTTTGTCATTGTAATAGGCATAGTAATAATTGGACTCGTGGTTGGAGTCAGTTACTATATTGAAAAGGCCAAGAATTCTGGCCAGAGCTTTGGCAATAATCTTGAACAAATTCAATCAGACCTTAAAAAACAGACATCAGATTATGAATCAAATAAGACTATCTGGCAAGAAGGAGGATTGACAAAACAAGAGATATTAAAAATTTCTGAAAATCATCTTCTAGAACTAGAAAAAATAGTTGAAAGATACGATAAACTGACACCACCACAAGCTTTTACCTCAGCAGTGGAACTTTTCAAACGCTCAACACAAACTCAGTTGGAGAGTGATAAACTCTTAAAAAAATGGATAGAGACAGGCGATAACTCTACAAAGATTAGATCAGATGAGCTTTTACAACAATCGTTTGAATATGAAACCAGTGCATTGGTTTCATTTAATACGGCAAAAAAAGGTTACACACCATAAGTTATTTAATCAGGAATTATAGGATCGAATTGTTTGATGAGGTTCATAGTTGTAAGTATAGTTTCGTTATCTCTTGTATTTTCTAGCGCATGGGCTCAAGTTTACATAATAAATGACCAACAGTATGTCAATGAAGAAGGTACATTACACATAGTAGGTGAAATCGAGAATAATTCTTCTGTACCCTTAAACCAGATAGTTGTTACTGCTACGTTCTATGACATATATGATAAAATTCTTGATATCACTACAACCAACTCAATTCAAGAAACTATAATGCCAGGAAAAAAAGGCCCGTTTGATTTGATCTTTACAAACAAAATTATTCCACAAATATATCGATATTCACTCAATATAGAATACAAACCAGCTGAGCATAAAATAGAGTCACTTGAGATATTATCGTCAAATATCAAGCGCGATGTGCTTGATAATTTTATCATAAGTGGCACAATAACAAACCATGATCAAAGAACTGCAAACACCATAGTCATAATCGCAACTCTATATGATAAAGAGGGCAAGGTTGTAGCTACAAGTAAATCATACACAGAGCCAGAATATCTCAAAGCAGGTGGAATTACACCATTTCTCATATATGTACCGGACAAATCTCAGTCACAAAAAGCAGTAGACTACTCTCTGATGGTAGAATCAGAAGAATATACGGCAGTTCCAGAGTTTCCACTTGGCTCTGGAATAATTCTGTCATTATCTGTCATAGCCTTTGTCGTCTTAACAAAAAGACCAAAATCTTTACAACAATCCCTTTTCGTGTAAAGAATTCAAAGTGATTTCAAGTTCTGCAAGTAAAAGTTTTTTCTCTAACGATACTGGAGCATCAAAATGAATAGGAAACGTGATACTTAACATGTCTGTATCGGTGTGTGAGACTCGAATTTTATGATCAGATTTTTTTTGATTTAAAATGTAGTCTTTCCATTTTGCAATGCGTTCTTTTATATCATCAATACGTCTTTGTAGATAATCTAGCCCAATTTCTTGATCATTAAACACTTCAAATTTTATCATGGGCACCATGAGATATCCGCCTGGGATTTTTTCATGTTTTTTATGCATCTCTTCGATTATTTCATTTATTTTATGCTCAGGAAAGATATCACCGTATTCAGGATCAAAGTAACCAGCTATGTGTTTATTTTCATCATATATCTTGAAATAACTTTCTTCACGTTCTAGTTTCCACTGCATAAGTTACATGCCAAATCTACCAGTTAATAATTTTAAGATAGTTTTGGTAGTGTTGTAAGACATTTTCCACAAAAATAGTCTTTTCCAGTGTTAAAGATGGTAGAATTTTTGCATTCTGGGCATGACTTGTTGATTCGAATTATTTCTACTGGCATGACACCAAGTTTGCGATCTATCTAAAAAGAAACTAGGTCAACATTATGTTATCAAATTCTCTAAAATCAACTATTATAAGGAATAATCACAAACCGTATCTCATTGGCACTGCACCCTTCAATTATTGATTTTATTGAAAATCTCATCAATTATTACATAAGCGAAGCGTCGTCGTATAAGCAAATTGCCCAGATATATGCAGATGATGTAGAAGATATTAATGCAGCAACACTTGGAATCATAATAGGTTGTGTATATTCAGGGTTTTTACAAACATACAAAAATCAACGACAGAACCCCAGTCTAGAAGACACGCAGGAATTTAACGACATAGTGAAACACAGAGCTGCAGACATAAGAAAAGCAATACTTGCTACCAAATCATAATACGCTAGAGATAAATTCTGATTATTTTAATGAAAAATAATGTCAGAAATTGTTCAATACAAAATACAACAACTAATTGACAATGGTCAGACAGTGCAGATTTCACTTGTTGAAGATGTACAGCTTGAACCAATATCACAAAAGCAGTTAATGTTTGATGCAATAAACAAAAAGATAGATCCTGAGCTAAAAGAACAAGTACTCCCTTTAATTGAAGCAATCATGCAATCACAACCAACTATTACAGTCAAAAGTTATGCTCAGACTGCAATAACTATAACCATGCCAAGACGAAGGTATGAAAGAATGGGCAGTCCTGGAGTTGGAGAAAAATTAGAAATTAATTTTAAAAAGATTTCTTAAAGTAATTTTTCTATTTCAGACATCGAATGCAATGGTAAAGAACATGTAAAGTCTTTGCAGACATACACCGTTGTTTTATTTTTATCAAATTCTTTTCCTGAAAAATAGTGGTATTTTTTCAGTTCATTAAGATGTTCTTCTTTTGAGATGATTACGAATATTGATTCAGGAACGAATTTCTTAGTCAGACCATCATAGATTTCACTGTTGTTTGTGTTTAGCATTGTGATTTCGATTGGTTTTTGTATGTAAAGATATATCGTATTGAGAAGCTGCCCAAAACCAAATGGGTTTTCTGCAGCCATCATAGATAATGATTCCATAATCTTTGTGGAAACATCAAGAAATCTTTTGTCTTGTGTGAGATGATATAATTTCAAAAATGCGTGTGCCGCAATTGAGTTGCCGGATGGTAATGAAAGGTCATAGATGTTTTTTGTACGAATGATTAATTTCTCGTGATCATCTGCTGTAAAAAAGAAATTATTTTCTTTCGGATCCCAAAAATGTTCTATTAGATAATTTGCGTGTTGTAAGGCAAGTTGGATGTGCTTTGCGCATGGATCTACTTCAAAAACATCCAAGAGTGCATTTACAAAATATGCATAATCATCAAGATAGGCCTTTAGTTTTGTTTGACCGTCTTTGTACGTTCGTAAAAGCTCACCGTTTATTGTTAATTTTTCTTCGATGAATTTTATACAATTTTTAGCCGCTTGCAGAAACGTTTCATGCCCACTAATTCTGTATCCTTTTGCAAACGCAGATATCATCAAACCATTCCAGCTAGTAAGAATTTTTTCATCTTTTCCTGGAGCAGTTCTCTTTGTGCGTTCTGCAAAAAGCTTTTCTGAAGAATGTTTTATGACGCCGTTTACCTCGTCTTCTGTTTTCCCAAATTGAAATGCGGCTGTGGATGTTCTAATGTTGTTGTTTAGTATATTATGCCCTTCAAAATTTCCACCATCAGTAACATCATAATAAAGACAAAATACGTCTGCATCCTTTCCTATGATTTCCTGGATTTGAGTTTTTTTCCAAACATAATACTTTCCTTCCTCACCTTCAGAGTCTGCATCTTGTGCAGAGTAGAATCCACCTTCAGGCGAGGTCATCTCACGCAATACATAATGGAGTGTTTGATTTACAACTTCAAGATATTTTGGATCTTTTGTGATTTGGTATGCTTCTGTATATACCACAGGTAGTAATGCATTATCATATAGCATCTTTTCAAAATGTGGCACAAGCCATCTTGAATCTGTGGAATATCTATGAAATCCACCTCCAAGTTGATCATATATTCCACCATTAGCCATTTTTGTAAGAGTTTTGAAAACAAATTCTTGGAATTTTGAAATACCTGAAAGTTTTGAATATCTTAACATAAATGACAGATTAGATGCATTTGGAAACTTGGGCGCATTACCAAATCCTCCATTTATCGGATCACTCATCTGAAGTAAATTGATAGCTGCTTCGTCTAGGATTGATTTATCAATCTTTGATTTAGTTATATTTGATTCTGTTTTTTGTAAAACACTCATGAAATTATTTGCTGCAGCTTCAACATCAGATGGTTTTTCTTTGTATGCTAGTGCAATCTGATGCAGTAAACTGCCAAACCCTGGTTTACCATAGCTGTCAAGAACTGGAAAATATGTTCCTACATAGAATGGTTTTTGATCAGGGGTAAGAAATACACTAAGTGGCCATCCACCACTACCAGTAACTAATTGACAAACTTTTTGATATATGTCATCAATGTCTGGTCTTTCTTCTCTGTCTACTTTGATGTTGACGAAATTCTCATTCATTATCTGTGCAATGTCTTCATTTTCAAAGGATTCATGAGCCATGACGTGACACCAATGACATGCGCTGTAACCTATGCTTAGAAAAATAGGTTTGTTCTCATCTTTTGCTTTTTTTAGTGCATCTTCGTTCCACGTATACCATTTAACTGGATTATAGGCGTGTTGTAATAGATATGGACTGGTCTCTTTAATCAGATTATTTGCTTGCACCATATTCAAAGTGTTACTTGTATATTTGTATGTAATTCAATTATTAAATAAAGGCAAGATTTTCTTTCAAACATGAATTGCAGGAGATGTCATCACACTGACCAAGCACATGAGACTACAAAAAACAGCCCATCACTTATAAAAGCTGGAAAATGTCTAATTCCAAACTGCACCTGCAAACAATACCTTGACGCCATAGAAGAAATTGATGAAGATTTACTTTAGATACACAAACAAGATGGCCATTCCTGGTTTTGGTTCGCCCATTTTTTCACCAGTACTATTTACCATTTCGGTGGTCTGCTGTTTCATTTCCTCAAACTGTTTTATTTTTTCATTCATCATGTTATCTGAAAAGAATGGGTCGTCATGTAGTGCTAAAAGAAGTAGACCAATAGCAGCAAGGGAACCTGCAACTGCGATCATAGACCAACCTACAGCTCTATAATTATGAGGATCTTTCATTTGCTTCAAAGCAACGGAATCCTGAATTTAATCTTTTATTCATGTTATATCACTGTATTATCATGTAATGTCCATGTTGTGAAGCAAAGATGTGAAAAATCGCATGAACATGAAAAATGCTACCTAATGAATGTACACATCTGGTCTTAGCAATACTTTTTTAAAGTGACGAATCTACTTTGTTTTCTACTTTAAAGATCTGCATCATGAGTAGATCCATTCCTTTTTTGATGTGTTCAAGTTCATTTAAAGAATGAATCTGAGTTTCAGCAAGTACACGTAAAACACCAATAATTGCTTTTTGAGCATTATCTGTTGTAGATGCTTCAAGAGCATTAAGTCGGGACAATATGATGTCTAATTCTTTTTGTACCTTCTGCCCTTTTGATTCAGATTTTGACATATAGATAATTTTCCGTGATAATATATGAAGATAATCAAAATGTGTTTTAAGAATTTAATCAGAAGATCCTGATTCTAGCAGTTTATCAGTCATGCTCGAGATGGCTCTATCAATTCTTGTAAACTGTTCTTTTATTTTTTTGTCTACTCGTCCTTTTGAACTTTCTTTAATAATTTCTAACCCCATTTTTATGACAGATAGATATTCAAGCAATTCTTGTGATTTGTACCTAAGAGGGTCTACACATTCTGTACTTTCAGATGGTTCAAATTGTAATGGAGCTTTGTCGTTTAAGTTTACTAGTGCATTCAACAAATCATTTGTTTCTTCTGGTTGCATATGAATTATCTTCTAAACATAACTATTAAAATATGGTCTGCCAAAAATGAAAATCAATTCTAGTTCTAAGATAGAGTTAAAGGACATGTAATAAAAACAACTTTTATGATTGAAGAAAAACTATGCACGCTTGGAATTACACTTCCTAGTCCACCAAAGCCAGCTGGTTCTTACATACCAGTAGTCAGAACAGGGAATCTTGTTTTTGTGTCTGGTCAGATTCCAATAAGTGATGGCAAAGTACTTTATTCAGGCAAAGTCACAAAAGATTTGTCAATAGAAGATGCACAAAAAGCAGCACGATTATGCATAATAAACGCACTTGCTCAACTAAAATCCGAATTAGGAAATTTAGATAAAATCTCAAAGATTGTTCGTGTATCTGGTTTTGTAAATTCTCCTCCCGAGTTTACCGAACAACCAAAAGTAATTAATGGTGCGTCAGATTTGCTTTTTGAGATTTTTGAAAAAAGAGGTCAGCATGCTAGAATTGCAGTAGGGGTTTCTAGTCTTCCACTAAATTCTGCCGTAGAAATAGATTTGATAGTTGAAATAACTTAAATTTTGAGTCCACATTATTACTCTTAAGATACTTTGCGAGCCAATTCTTTTACTTTTTTCATGTTTCCAGCGTCATCACGTCTTTCATCTATTGGTGTTTCCAAAATGATAGGAATTTTTTTGGCGTTAGCAAGTTTTATAACTTTACTAAGACCAAACTTGCCAATATGACCCAGTCCTAAATGCTCATGCCTGTCGATGTTGCATCCTAGTTCTCCCTTTGAATCGTTTAGATGGAATAACTTGATGTGTTTGACACCTACTAACTCATCAAATTTTTCAAGTGTCAAAGAAGCAGCCTTTTCTGTTCGCATGTCATATCCTGCAGCAAATGCATGACAAGAATCAAAACATATTCCAAATCTGTCTAAAGGACTTAGGCGAAAGAAGATAGAGGCAATCTGTTCAAAGTCAGAGCCAATACTGTTTTTAAATCCTACATTATTTTCAAGAAGAAAAGTAACATCACTTGGTGTTTCTTTAGCAGCTTTTGTGAATGCCTTGACAACTGTGTCTATTCCTTTCTCTTCACCTATTCCTTTGTGGCTACCAAGATGAGCCACAAGATATGGAATTCCAAGCTTACTACATCTTTTTGCCTCGTCAATTAATGAATTCAATGATCTCAAAAAAGGTACAGCCTCAGGCGAAGAAAAGTTTGGCAAATATGGCATGTGTGCAGCAGTTGCAAATCTATCAATCTTGCTTGTAACTAGCCTTTTTTTGAAATTTGTGATATCTTTTTTTGAAAGCGGTTTTGACGTCCAACCACGTGGATTTCTTGTGAAAATCTGAAACGCAGTACACCCCATAGCAACAGCATTATCGATCGAGCTATCTAGACCGCTTGCAATAGAAACGTGCATGCCAACTTGCATAGACGGTAATTTGTTTGGACATGGTTTAAATTTCTATTGTTTTCCTGAAAGATCAGATAATCGAGAATTCAGTTAATTTTTTCTCTAAAAAGACAGTCAGGTCTGTTTTCTGCTAATCATTTTGTATTTTGGTCCTTGGTGAAACATTATTGAAACCCAACGTTGTTTTCACATTATTAAAGATTTATTTGGTTTGATTCTTTTGGTCAGATAATACAAATTGTTAATTTAGTTTTGAATTAAATTTTTTAAGAAATACTGAAATTTCGTCTTTTGGAATTACTGCCCCACATGCTCTGTCGTGTCCTCCTCCTGAACCTCCAAGTTCAGTAGCAAGAGCATTAACAATTTTTCCAAGATGTATTTTGCAATTTCTGGAACCACGAATTGAAACAGCGTATATGCCATGATCTTCTCTCAATTTGTATGACACACCAACATCTTTTCCTGACATACCCAAAACAAAATTTACTACCATGCTTGCTCCAGAATCAGTTACTTCCATGTATGACAAATTTTTCATCATCTTCATGTTGTCCTTTACTTTCTGAATTACACCAGAAATTTTTTCTGCTTGTATTCTAGCATATTCAAAAGAGTTTGGAATGTCATGTGGATATTTTGATTCACTTAACTCATCAACAAGATATAACAGATATTCATTGTCTTTTTGATGGCTAACTATTGTAAAAGTAAGAACTGTTGCTTCAAGTAAGACAAACTGTCTATCAAATTTCTGTAAAAGTTTAGAACCCAGAGGTCTGTCTTCCATGTAATCTGTAACAGCTGAGCATGCAGCTAGGAATGCACTATGATCGGTTAGTTTAGATTTGAATGCGTCATACACCTGAACAGTAGTGCACTCGTTGATATTATGAATTAGTTTAACTTTTAGTGCTCGTATTTTCTTTTTTATTTTTTCATCCAAGTCATGATGATCAACGTATGTTACTGAAACTCGTTTTTTCCTAAGAGATGTGAGCAATTCAATAAATTGATTCTGATTTGTCTTACTAAGACCTAGATCGCAAATATAGAGAGTCTTTAATGATTCATTATTTTTTAGTAGTTCAAACTCATTCATTAATCCAGGATAATCTACAAGTCTTGTTTCTCCACCAAAGGCTTGTCTGATTAATGATGCAGCTCCTATACCGTCTGCATCTTCTTTATGAGATACACATATGACTTTTGTTCGTGCCATTGAATAATCAATGGCATAACCACCCTCATTTAAACTAAAAACGATTTAGTGATTTTTCTTGACTGCATATAAATTTTGAATTGGGAAACAAGATTTTGGTGGCCAGCTACATCTTGCAATATGACACAATACATATCATAAAATGAAATTCCCAACAATCGTGCTTCCATGTCAAGTTTCCCAATTTCTTCTAGAATTTCTGCATCAGTAGAATTAATTACAAACTCATCAACAAGTTTGATAAAATCTCGTTCTAATTCTGTCATTTTTAGGTAATCTAAAAATTCTCCTATATGGATCAGAGTTGTTAGATTAGACAAATTGCTTAATTTTTAAATTAATTTTTGACTTGAGTCTAGACAATTTTTTCGTATGACTTTAATATGCAGTTTTTGAAGTTAAATAGTGGAGACAAAAAACATAGGTCTTCGTAACATAGAAGTAGCGGATACTAAGATTTCTGCAATTGACGGGATAAATGGCAAACTGATCTATCGAGGATACGACGTTTTAGATTTGGTCAAAAAATCAACCTTTGAAGAAACTGCATGTATGTTACTCAATGATGATCTACCAACACAGGATATGCTGAATGACTTTTTCAATAATCTTGTAGCATCGCGTGAGATTCCTGAGGGAGTTGAAAAAAACCTCAAAAATCTACCTAAAAACTCAAACCCCATGGATGTTCTCCAGTCCACAGTTTCAGCACTTGCATCATATGATACTAAAAAAACAGATGATCGCGATACTAATTATAACAGAGCAATTCAACTCATCGCAAAAATTCCCATAATTGTTGCATATTGGGATAGAATTCGTAGCGGAAAAGAGTTAGTGAGACCTTCAAAAAAACTAAATCATGCAGGAAATTTCCTGTATATGCTAACTGGAAATGAGCCAGATGATGAATTGGCAAGGATTTTTGATATTTGTTTAATTTTACATGCAGAGCATAGCTTTAATGCTTCAACTTTTGCTGCAAGAGAAGTTGTTTCTACAAGGGCACACATGTATGCAGCAGTAAGTGCCGCTATTGGAGCATTAAGTGGCGAATTACATGGCGGAGCAAATTACCAAGTAACGCAGATGCTTTTAGATATAAAAACAGAAGACAGAGTTGAATCATGGATTAAGGAAAAACTCGCCCAAGGGAAAAAAATAATGGGAATGGGTCATGCAGTATACAAAACATTTGATCCTCGCGCCGAAGTCTTAAGAGAGTTATCAAAACGATTATCTGAAAAAACAGGTGAGCCATGGTTTAAGATCACAAAAAAAATCGAAGACATCACTGCAGAAGAAATGAAGAAGATAAAGGGTTCAGATATCTTTCCAAATGTTGATCTGTATAGTGCCTCTACATACTATATGCTAAAGATTCCACCAGATCTGAATACACCAATTTTTGCAATATCCAGAGTCGCAGGATGGGCATCGCATATCATTGAAGAAAAATTTGCAGAAGCTGCACCAAAGCCTATGCTTTACAGGCCAAAAGCAGTCTATGTTGGAAAATATTGCGGCCCATCAGGTTGTGAATACATTCCACTTGAAAAAAGATTACACTAGTTTCTTGTCTCTAGCCATTCTCTGGCTTTGACATTTACATCATATTTGTGAAGTACGAAAAATACCATCTCGTAGAATGTAATTCCACGCTTTTGTGCTTCGGTATCAATCCATCTTAAACCGTCTGCAAGCTCTGGATCATATTCAGAAAACTCAACCAATTCATCCACCATGTTTGTGAAGAAAGAGTGAGGTTCTAGCATCAGTACCAGATTTCTATTTTGGTTATTCAGCTCTGTATTCAAAATATATAGACTAATTACCTAAATCCGTTGATAATCCGACGAATGTTTTTCTTGAATAATGGATCGTATCAGCTCTTTGTCTATTAGTAAGGAACGTGGTTTTTCTAAAGATATGACAGATCAGAACCAACTGTAGGTATCCGTTAGGAGGAGGAAAGTTAGCGTTAGTATTGAACAGCAAACGAGTTTACCGATAAAGAGTAAAAATAGAATCCCCCTCTTCTACGCACAAATAGTTAGC
>CAYSWR010000014.1:0-29607 GCA_964434855.1 uncultured Nitrosopumilaceae archaeon
AATAAAACAAAAAAAGAGAAGAGTTATGCTTTTGAGAGTCGCTTGTCTACTTCGTCCCAGTTTACCACATTCCACCATGCAGCAATGTAGTCTGGACGTCGGTTTTGGTATTTCAGATAGTATGCGTGTTCCCATACATCTAGTCCTAACAGAGGAACCAATCCCTTTGTTCTTGGACTAGTCTGGTTTGGCATAGTTGTAAATTCAACTTTCTTGTTTTGTGGATTGTAAACTAACCAACCCCAACCACTACCTTGTATTGCGCCAGTATCTTTTGTGAACTTTTCTTTGAAAGTAGCAAAGCTACCAAAAGATGAGTTGATGGCATCGGCCACGCTTCCTCCTGGTTCCCCACCTCCATTTGGTTTCATATTATTCCAAAACAGAGCATGGTTATCATATCCTCCACCGTGGAAGTTTACTGCGCCTCGTACATTTTCAGGAACCTTGTCTATGCTGGATAGCAGCTTGGTTAATTCCATATTTTGCAATTCAGCACTAAGACTTTCCAACGCAGTGTTCAAGCCATTTGTGTATGCTTGATGATGCTTAGTATGATGTATTTCCATTGTCTGTGCATCAATATGTGGTTCTAACGCATTGTATGCATAAGGCAATTTTGGAAGTTCATATTTTGCCATACAAATCCCACGAGTATATACAATTTATGGCTTTGGTTACATAATGAATTTTATCTGATGATATTTTGATAAAAATGTATGAAGTATTATAAAATCATATTTTGCCTGGTTGTTGTTTTGTGCATTACCCTACTTTTATCTAATTTTAAAACTAGAGAGTTTGGAGAAACCTATCTTGAAAAAAGCATTCCGCTAATAGGTGCTGATATTCCTAGAAGTGAAGGTTTTGAAGGCAATGGAATAAAAATTGCGATAATAGATACTGGGATAGATTACAATCATCATGATCTATTTGGTTTTGGTCCTACTGGAAAGGTGATTGGCGGATATGATTTTGTGGACAATGATGAACAACCAATGGATACCAATGGTCATGGTACTGAAGTAGCTGGCATAATTGCCGCAGATGGAAACCTAAAAGGAGTAGCCCCAAAAGCAAAGTTACTTGCTTATAGGGTTTCAGCAACTGGTGAATCTGTCTCATCAGAATTCATAGTCAGTGCAATACATCGTGCAATTAAAGAAAAAGCAGATATCATAAACATAAGCTTAGGGGTAAACAAAACAAATGAAGAACTTGATAGAGCTGTAAGTGAAGCTGTAAAGAATGGGATTGTTGTTGTCACAGCTGCAGGAAATAGCGGGCCTGGAATTCAGACAATTGGAAGTCCTGCAGAGAGTATTGATGTAATAACAGTCGGTGCTTCATATAACAACATAACATCAAGTATTGTTTCAACATTAGAAATAGAAAAAAAACAATATGAAGTAATACCAATGCGTGGAATCACTCCATTGTCTGAGCCAATCATTGGAAAGGTGGACTTTGGTGGTTATGGTAGAGATAGTGATCTGATAAATACAAATGTAAAAAATTCTATTTTACTTGTGGAAAGAGGTAGCGATGTTAAAGATGAAAAAGTGTTTTTTTCTGAAAAAGAATACAATGCTGCACAAAGTGGTGCCAAAGCGATAATAGTTTACAATAATGAACCAGGCATATTTTTTGGCGAGCTTGTTCATCCAGATTTAGGTGTAAATTACAAACCAAGAATACCAGCTTTGTCAATGTCCAGAGATGATGGACTTACGCTAAAAGCAATCTTACAAAATGAAACAATAGCAAACCTCAATGTGTTTTATCATCCAGACTTTGTAACACCATTTAGCTCACGTGGACCGGTTTCACCTTTTTACATAAAGCCTGACATGGTAGCACCAGGCGTATTCGTTAATTCCACATCCATAGGAAATAGGTACAACCTTACAAGTGGAACAAGTTTTGCTGCACCACATGTGTCTGGTGCTGTGGCCATACTTTTACAGAAAAATCCGGATCTTGAACCAACTGAGATTGCTTCATTGCTTTCCACCACCTCAGATCCCGTATCAAATCCTTATGGCGACATCTTTCCTGTAGAGATAGCTGGTAGTGGGAGAATCAATCTTGCAAAGGCATTTTCTGCAGATCTGATTATAGTACCACACAATCTTGTTTTCAATCTTTCACTAGAAAATCCAACTGGTACAAAGTCACTACATTTGAAAAGTCTACAAGAAAAAACAGCTCCATTGAAAATAGAAATTTCGTCAAAAGAAAAGAGTATAAAATTTGAACATTTTATTGAAGATGATCTTCTTCATATCAAGACATCTATTACAGAACAAAGACTTGGAGATTTTGAAGGAATGCTAACAATCAATGATGACGCAACACTTTATCACATTCCTATCCTTATACATATAACAAAAGGTGCTATCAATACAAATGAGAAAGAAGGACTGCTAAGTTTTAATCTATTTTATCCCGAAAATTGGACATATGCAAAAATTTCTTTAACAAATAGAGAAACTGAAGAAACTCTGTTTACATCAATTACACCAATGAAAAATTCTTCACTCAAAGTTTACGATACGGGAGAATATTGGATCGATGCACAGATTACTACTAACAATACCATTGACAATGCATATGGGACAATTATAGTAAATAGACCCTCAGAAAAAACAGGATTCGAATTACTGGAAACACCAGATATCCCATTAAAACAAATTCTCATAATTTCTGGAGTACTTTTAACGTCTATTATAATAGGATTAAAGATTAGACGCTCATAAGATACTTATTCTGAAATTTGTGGGCCAGCATCACGTATTTCTTGTGGTGTCTCTCCAAATTTCTTAAAGTTCTCTATAAACATGCGTGCAAGCTTTCTAGCAGACAAATCGTATGCATCCTTTTCAACCCAAGTGTTTCTAGGGTCTAGTATTTCAGATGGCACATCAGTGCATGATGTAGGCACATCTAGATTGAATATGTCATCATGACGATATTTTACTATGTCAAGTTTTCCAGTAAGTGCGGCAGTAACCATATTCCTTGTATATTTTATGTTTATTCGCTTACCAATTCCATATGGACCGCCAGACCATCCTGTGTTAATGAGATAAACAATCGTATTGTGTTTTGTGATTTTTTCTCCAAGCATCCTTGCATATACAGATGCATGACGTGACATGAATGGAGCTCCAAAACATTCTGAAAAGGTTGCCTTTGGTTCTGTGATTCCTCTTTCTGTACCAGCAAGCTTACTTGTATATCCTGACATAAAGTGATACGTTGCACCATCTTTTGTTAGTCGCGCTATTGGCGGCATCACACCAAATGCGTCAGCAGTTAGAAAGACAATTACTTTTGGATTTCCACCTAAACTTGGAATGACTGCTCCCGGAATGTAATCAAGCGGATAAGCAACTCTGGTATTTTCAGTTATACTTCCATCATTAAAATCTGGTTTCATTGTGTTTTTATCGATTACAACATTTTCTAAAATAGCACCAGATCTTATTGCGTCCCATATTTGTGGCTCTGCATCTCTATTGAGGTTTATGCACTTGGCATAACACCCACCTTCAAAATTAAACACGCCTTTATCGGACCAACCATGTTCATCATCTCCTATTAACATCCTATTTGGATCTGCTGAGAGAGTGGTTTTACCCGTACCTGAAAGACCAAAAAACAAGGCAGTATCACCATTTCTTCCAATGTTAGCTGAGCAGTGCATAGGAAACACTCCTCTATCTGGAAGAATATAATTCATTACAGAAAACATTGCCTTTTTTATTTCTCCAGCATAAGAAGTAGCACTAATCAATACAAGTTTTCTTGAAAAGTTTATTAGAATAAATGCATCAGAGCGAGTTCCATCAACCTCTGGAATAGATTTAAAGTCGTTTATTGCGATTAAAGTGAATTCTGGTTTATGAGATTCTAGTTCTGCAGCTGATGGTCGTATGAACATTTCTCTTGTAAAGAGGCTCTGCCAGACATGATCATTTATGATACGTATTGGTAATCTGTTGTTAGGATCTGCACCGATAAATCCATCAAAAACAAATATCTCTTTTCCTTCCAGATGTTTTTTCATCTTTTCAAATAGTCTATCAAACTTTTCCTCAGGAAGGGGATGATTGACTTTGCTCCAATCCACTTTGTTATGAGTTTCATCATCATCTACTATGTAACGGTCATCTGGTGATCTACCTGTGTATTTTCCTGTTTTAACAGAAAGTGCGCCTGTAGAAGTGAGGATCCCTTCATTTTTCAGTACTGCAAGATCTATCATATTTTTGACAGGCAAGTTTCTGTGTATCTTATCTGTTCTAATTCCCAATTCTTCTAGTTGAGAGACGAATTTACGTGTGATTGTTGATTTCAAGTCCTCAATCATGTGATAAAACACCGCCTTCCATTTCCTTATTATCTCTTACTGTACTAGAAATCATCAATTTTGTTCCCAGAAACGTATTTATTTTAAAATTCGAACAGGGTCTTCTACATGCCGATCAATAAAGAAATCTTGGAATTGCGAAAAAAGGTGTCAGACCGCAGACCAGATTTTATCAGACAAGAGAGTTGGAGATATGACAGACTTGCAGAAACATGGAGGAAACCCAAGGGTATTGACAATCATCAGCGAAAGCAGAAAAAGGGTTGGCCAAAAATTGTTAGAGCAGGTTTTGGTGGACCAAAAATTGCACGTGGATTACATCCATCAGGATATACTGATAATTTAGTTTACAATGTAAAGGACTTGGAAAAACTTGATCCAAAAACCGATGGAGTAAGATTTGGCCATGGGGTTGGAAAAAAGAAAAGACTTGTAATTATAGCTAAAGCCAAAGAGAAAAACTTCAAGATGTTTAACGCAAGGGTGTCAACAAGTGGTAGTAAATCTTAAAACAAAGAGACAATTAGTCTCGAGAATTTTAGGAGTAGGGGCAAATAGAGTTAGATTTGACTCGGATCATCTTGATGATGTTGCAGACGCAATTACACGAGACAACATACGAAGTTTACTTACTGCAAAGATAATTGAGATAAAATCAATAAAAGGAACTTCTCGTGGTAGAGCACATTTTAAAAAACATCAGAGACGAAGACGCGGAACAAAACAAGGTTCAAAAAAAGGCAGGAAGGGGGCTCGAATAGGCAAAAAGGAAGTTTATGTAAAAAAGATACGCGCTATGAGACACCAGATTAAAGTTTCAAAATCAAGAAAAGAGATCATAAACAAAGATTATTGGAGTTTGTATAAGCAGGTTGGCGGAAACCAAGTTAGAAACCTAGCGCACTTAAGAAGCTTAATAGCAGAAATTCGTTCAAAAAAAACATAGCTAGAATCTGTAAATAGATTTTTCTACGTCTAAGATTTTACCATTTTTAATTTTCATTCCTTCATTTGATAACATCTTAGCTTTTACTTTTTCCCCCCAAGCATAGCCACCTATTTTACCGTCTGATTTTATGACTCTATGACATGGGACTATAACTGGATATGGATTTTTGTTCATAATTTTACCAATTACTCGTTGACCATTTTTAAGGCCAATTGCTTTTGCGAGCTCTCCGTATGTAGTTATTTTTCCTTTTGGAACTTCAAGAAGTTTTTTGTAAACTTTTTCTTCAAGTTTCAAATCTTTATCACTTCAAGATCTGTAGCTTCGATAAAGTTCATTACTCTCTGTTTATGTTTTCCTAAACCACCCCAATCCAAAAGTGCGAATTTGGCTTCGTTATTTCGTTTTAAAATATGAGAGAACAGACTTTGATCTAAAAATTCCAAGGCATGTTTTGGCATAATGGTTCCTAAAGCATATTCACCTTCTAATAATACCTTTGTGAACTTTTCAGGATAATGAGTACTGCCAAAGCAAATTGCGACATCGTGTTTTTTTGCGGGATGTGACATTACATCGACCGTAATCTTAGCAATATTTTTACATAATTCTTTATCGTTCCACTCTTTTTCTGTTGTTCCTACTTCAATAAACAAAACAGGTTTATCAAGTGCGGTAGGGCCATGATGTGTAGCTTCTAATGTGATTTCAAACTTAGCAAAATCTTTTCTTTTTTTCCATAGAGTTTGCAGGTATGATTTTTGTAGATGAGGATGAGGTATCGCAACTTGTCTTTTGAATCCGCCAAAATGTGCCTCTGAGAAATTGCCTGTACTATGACAGGTGAGTGCAAGGGTGCCTGTTTCAGCAGCGTGTTTTGATAAAAATACAAAACCATCATAGTTGTACTTCTCCTCTAGCCAATCTGCGGAGATAGATGGTGTTGAAATTATAACAAGGTCAAAATTTTTTCCACAATATATTTCTCCATCTTGCTCCATGTTTTGAGAAATAAAATTGGCCATGTTATAGCCTGCAGGATCTGATTTGTACGCAACAAGCAACTGCATGTGATAAGAGATATAAGTGCACTTTATTAATTTCCCCCAATGGGCAATCCAAGACAGATGTTAAGAGATATGGCAAATACTATGAAGCTTGCAAAAAAATCAGATAGGGACGATTATACACAACACCTTAGGTTGGTCCTTCTTGGAATTGGTGCAATTGGAACGATTGGATTTATAATTCAGTTTGTGTTTTCAGTAATTACTTACGGGATATAAATGACATTGAGTCAAGAAAAATCTCATTTCTTTGCTGTCAGGACTACAGGGGGACAGGAAAAAGTAGTGATGAGATTATTAGAAAATAGAATCAAATTAAAAAAACTCAACATCCAATCGGTTTTGCTATTAGAAAATCTCAAAGGCTATGTTGTAGTTGAAGCAATAGATGCAAATGCCGCCTTTGATGCAATGCAAGGAATTAGACACATACGTGGTCAGTTAAGGGGCGAATTACAGTTTAAAGATATAGAAGGATACTTGGTGAAGAAATCGACTGTATCAGAACTTGCAGTCGATAAAATTGTCGAAATAATAGGTGGACCGTTTAAGGGTATGAAGGCAACCATTACTAGAGTTGACCATGATAAAGAAGAAGCAACTGTAATTTTACTTGATGCTCCATATCAGCTACCAGTAACTGTTGATGCAAATTACCTAAAGCTTTCAACGTAGCAAGGATTAAATTTACAGTTTAAAGGAAAGAAAATTCATGGCGGATATTCAGACTGTTTCTGCACTTGTAACTGGTGGACAAGCTAATGCAGGACCACCACTGGGTCCATCACTTGGTCCATTGGGAGTTAACATTTTACAAATTGTAACTGCAATAAACGATAAGACAAAAGACTTTGAGGGGATGAAGGTTCCTGTCATAGTCTCAGTTGACAAAGGAACAAAACAATGGACTGTAGAGGTTGGAATTCCATCTGCTGCAGCTCTTATTTTGAAAGAAGCTGGATTACAGAAAGGTTCTGGAACATCAGGTGCGACGTGGGTTGGCACTATCAATATGGATTCCATAGTTAAGGTTGCAAAATTAAAAATTGATTCATCATATGCTCAGAATATAAAAGCAGCTGCAAAAGAAATTGTTGGGACTTGCTTGCCACTAGGAGTCAAAATAGATGGTAAGAATCCAAAAGAGGTTACTGCTGAGATTAACGCAGGTAAGTGGGACGACAAATTAAAGTAGATTTTATTCTGAAGTAGTGTAAACTGGGTCCTTTTCAGTTCGTTGTAATTCTACAAAAGTTTCTGTGTTTTGAATTCCCTCAATCCTTCCTATTTTTTCTATTGCCACAGTGTGTAATTCTTCTAAGTTTTTTGCACGCACTGTAATTATGATATCAAATCTGCCTGTTACTTCAGATATCATTGATACCTCTTGTGTTTTCAAAAGTGCTTTGTGAATTTGATCTTTTAGTTTTGGATCACGGTTTATTCCCATTGTTGCTCTTACGCCTATGCCAATGAGTGATTCATCTACCACTATGGTAAATTTTTTAATCAGTTTCTTTTTGATTAGCCTTTTTATTCTGCTATACAGAACAGAAGTATTAATTCCAAGTTTTTTTGAGAGATTAGGAACAGAGACATTACCATCATTTATCAATTCGGTAAGAATTTTCATGTCAAGTTCATCAAATTTGTGCAAGGCTTTGCGATTTAGCTTTCTTACGATTTAATAAATGTAAGTTTCCACTTTAGAAAATTTTGTTCTTACAAGATAAACTCAATAATATGAAAATTTTAAACAATACCATCATTTTCGTGGTATTGACCTGTAAACGATTTTAAATAGGCAATCCAGAAAAGTGTGCGTAATGATTAACGAAACTCAGATCGTACAGATGGTTAAAGAGGCCAAAACAGGTCAGAAAGAACGGAAGTTCAAACAATCAGTAGAGCTAATTATGGTTTTCAAAGATATTGATGTTAAGAAAGGTTTTGCAATAAATGAAACTGTCCAGCTTCCAAAGAAGCTTAGCCAACCAGCATCTGTATGTGTAGTCGCTTCAGGAGATCTAGGTTTGAAAGCAAAGAGTGCAAATGCAGACAGAGTAGTAGATGGTGCTGAGATAAACCAAGTTGGTGCAAACAAACGTGCATCGCGTAAGCTAATCAATGGTTATGACTTTTTCTTATCAGATACTCAACTTATGGCTACAGTTGGTAAAACTCTTGGTCAATTTATGGGTCCAAGAGGTAAGATGCCAACACCTGTTCCTTTTAATGCTCCAATTGATTCTATTTTAGAAAGGTTTCGATCTTCAATCCGAGTAAGACTAAGGAACTCTCTTTCCCTTGCTTGCAAGATTGGTGATGAATCTATGAGTGATGATGATTTAGCAGCAAATGCTCATGCAGTAATAAACATGGTAGAAAAAAGACTACCAAGCGGAGACAAGAACATTAAAAAAATTATGATAAAGACAACAATGGGAAAGATTGTAAAACCACCACAGGGAGAAAAGAAGTAAAATGCACCAAAATAGAACCAAATATCCACAAAAGAAAGTGCAGATGTATCAACAGATTCAGGAAATTCCAAAAAAGTATAACGTTATTGCGCTTGTTAGAATGGAAAAAGTCAGGTCTTCGCAATTATTGCCTTTGAGAAAAAAATTCAAAGGAGAAGTTGAGATCATCAGCATAAAGGACAAAGTCGCACAAAAGGCTTTGGCTGGAGTAAAAATTCCAGCGATAGAAAAGTTGGCAGAAAAGCTAGTGGGACAGTGTGTTTTGATGTTTACAAACATGAGTCCTTTCAAGCTAAACATACTGCTCGGAAAAAATAAGATAATGATGGCTGCTCGTGGTGGTGACATAGCCAGTAAGGAAGTCATCATAAAGGCAGGTAACACTGGTATAACACCAGGACCCATTCTTACTGACTTTAAAGAAGCTGGAGTTGCAACAAAGATTGATCAGGGAACAGTTTGGATCACAAAAGATTCCACAGTGGCTAAAAAAGGAGACGTCATTTCTGCAAAGCTTGCTACATTATTGAGTAAACTTGATGTTAAACCAGTAGAAGCAGGAATCTCCTTAGATTCTGCAATAGCTGAAGGCATCATATACGCAAAGGATGAGATGGTAATAGATGTCGAGAAGTATCGTAATGCATTTGTTCAAGCACATCAAGAAGCATTAGCTCTTTCCATAGAGATAGGATATGTTACAAAAGAAAACATTATTTTATTACTTGCAAAAGCAGCTCAAGGAGCAAGATCTGTTGCAGTAGAGACAGGATATCTTACAGACGAAACCAAAGAACAAGTGTTACAGAAAGCTCATGCACACGCAAAAGCACTTGCTTCAAAGGCAAAAAACTATACTCCTGAATAAATCGCAGAATAGTAAAGAAACTTTGTAAATTAATTTAGGATTTTTCTTTTACCTTTGGAAGATTCCAGTTATAACGCATCGCAACAAGTCTAAGTATTGTAGTGACTACTATACCAATTATTGTAGCTACATAGAATTCAGCATTCATACTCAGAAGAATATAGAAGACCAAGACTCCAATGAAACTTGCAGAAGCATACAATTCTTTTACAAATACAATTGGCATTTCATTGACAAATACATCTCTTAGTATACCTCCCCCCACAGCAGTAAGCATTCCAGCCAATGTTATAGCAAGGAAATTCAATCCAAATGCGTGATATGCAAATGTGGCTCCAATTATTGTAAATACACCGAGTCCTAACGCATCAAACTTGAGAAACAAATTCCAATGTTTTTGCATTTTTGGATACAGAAAAAATATCATAATTCCTGTTGACGCAGTGATAACAACATACCACGGATCAGAAAGAGAATTAGGCGGAAACTTACCTATTATAATATCTCTAAGGGTTCCACCTGCTACTCCTGTCATGGTTGCAAGAATTATTATTCCTACAATGTCAGCTTTATGTTCTATAGCTTTGAATGCTCCTGTTACAGCAAATGCCATAGTTCCAAAAAGATCTAAAGCGTAAAGAAGTGTCTCGATAGACAGTGACAGTTCCGCCAAATCATCATTTATTGTTATGCATATTAAATAACGTTTAGAGAATAGAACTAAAGATGGTTGAAAATATGTTTCTTCTATCCAAACAGTGCAGATAGGCCTTCCATTGCCTGCTCTTCTGTTTTTGCAGATGGCGTTTCAACTTCTTTTGTCTTTTCTTCTTTTCCTCCAGCTGCATGGGCTGCAGGTGCTGCGGCAACAGCTACTGGTGCAGCTTTTATTGCCTCGTCGATATCTACATCGGCAAGGGCAGCAACGAGTGCTTTCACTTGGGCTTCTTTAACCTCTGCTCCAGAAGCTTTGATTATGTTTGTAATGTTAGCTTCGTTGATCTCCTTTTTCTGCTTGTGTAAAAGCAACGCAGCGTATACGTATTCCATTGTAAGCGAATTTTGATATAGGCATAATATAAAACTATGGAAGATAAAGCGAACAAAACTGAATCAATAGAATAATCTTAAATCGGTTCAACTAGGTTAATTGAGAATCTTTAAGCTCCTGCATATAGAGTAAAGATATTTTTTCAAATCTTTATCATATAATGTATCCATCCTTTGTTTCAAGGTTCTTTTTGCTTGTTCCTTTTCAGAGCCATCAGAAAGAGAAAGTACATTATTTATCAACTCAGGTAGTGATTCTCTAACCCAACCATCAATTACTGCATGTATTTTCTTGTGTATCTTTACTACGGGATCTGAACTTACATCTAACACTCCAGTAAAATTTTCATGTTCAACTCTATAAATCAGGGCAAGTACATAATTCGTATAATTTGGGTTTTTTAAAATCTCTATAGATTTTGGACCAGCCTTTCCTTGTGAAACTTTGTTTTTCAAACCAACCGGATTTATTATCATACCATTTACTCCTATTTTGGAATCTTCAACTCCTGTCACTATACCAACTATTACCTTAGTGTATTCACCATCTGGCTGTATTGCAAACACATAGTCGCCCTCCTTCCAGCTCTTTTTACCAAACATAACAAATTTTCAAAAATGATCATATTTAATGTGTTGCCTCAGAATACTTAATATCGGTCAAAGCAAAAACCTCTCAAAGATGAATAGAGATCAAATTCTTGCAAAGTTTTCTGCAGATCCTGACAGGTATTACAAGGTATCCTTATTTGAGAAAGAAGGATTTCAGCGAAAATCCTGTGTAAAATGTAAGAGATTTTTCTGGACAATTGATCATGAACAGAATTTTTGCCCGGAAGATGCTGAAAACAATTATTCATTCATAGGAAATCCACCTACAAAAAAAAGATTCGATTATGTTCAAGCATGGAAAGAAGTGGAATCATTTTTTGTACAAAACGGTCACAAATCAGTAAGTAGATATCCGGTTGTATGCAGGTGGCGCGATGACCTATATTTTACAATAGCATCTATTGTAGACTTTCAGCGAGTTATGGGTTCAAAAGTTGTTTTTGAATTTCCAGCAAATCCGTTAATCGTACCACAAACTTGTCTTAGATTCAAGGATATTGAAAATGTAGGTGTTACAGGTAGACATTTTTCTAGTTTTTGTATGATTGGACAACACAGTATAGCAAACTCGGAAGGATATTGGAAGGACAGATGTATGGAATTAGATTTTAGGCTTTTAACTGAGAGATTTGGAATTGATAAAAAAGAGATTGTATTTGTAGAGGATGTTTGGGCTGGAGGAGGTTCATTTGGATCTTCACTAGAATATTTTGTACGTGGTCTTGAGCTTGGAAATGCAGTATTTACAGAATTTCAAGGAGATTTGGAAAATTATTCAGTCTTAGAACAAAAGATAATAGACATGGGAGCTGGCCTTGAGAGATTTGCTTGGATAACCATGGGAACTCCTACCGCATACGATTGTTGTTTTGGTCCTATAACAGATAATTTAATACAAAAAGTTGGCATAGACATAGATCCTAAGATATTATCATCATATTTCACTGCCATATCAAAAGGACTCGGAGAACATATTGATTTAACACAAGTTAGAAAGAATGCAATAAAACAAGCAAGAATAGATGAGACGAAATTCAATAAAATGATAGTTCCTCTTGAAGGGATATACCTGATTGCTGATCATCTAAGAACTTTGGTATTTGCAATTTCAGACGGAGCTCTTCCAAGTAATGTAGGTGGTGGTTACAACTTGAGAATGATTTTGAGAAGAGCGGTTGCTATAATGGACAGACTTGGTTGGAATCTTGATCTAAAAGAATTAGCAGATATGCATATTGATTATTTGAAATCAACTTATCCAGAGCTGCAAGAAACTCGTGAGGAAGTAAAAACAATAATTGGAATAGAAAGAGAAAGATATGCAGAATCAAAAACCAGAATGAAAAGTATGGCCAATACCATAAAGACTCAAAATAAAAAATTAACAGTAGATGATCTAATCAGACTATACGAATCAGATGGCATTACCCCTGATTTTCTAAAAGAGGCACAGATAATTTCAGAAATTCCATCTACCTTTTATGAGAAACTGTCAGAGTTGCATCAATCAGAAAGAGCTGAAAAGAAAGAAGTTCTCAACATAGAGGAGATCACAGACACTGAACCGCTTTACTACAAAGAAGATCCTATGGAATTTGAAGCAAAAATTCTCAAGGTTATTAATAAAAAATTAGTTGTTTTGGATAGAACTTCATTTTATCCAAGAGGAGGTGGTCAAGAACCAGATCATGGCAAGATTGAAGATTATGACGTAGTAGATGTAAACAAACATGGGAATGTCATTGTGCATGAGTTGAAAGGAGGAACCCCAGAAGAAGGCGAGATGGTAAAATGTAAAATTGATTATATCCGTCGTTATGGCGTAACAAGAAATCATACTAGTACCCATGTGTTAAACGCATCAGCGAGAAACACGTTAGGTTCATGGATATGGCAACATTCTGCGTTTAAGGAAAGAGACTACGGCAGACTTGACATAACGCATCATTCAAACCTAACAGAAGAAGACATTACAAAGATAGAAAGTTTAGCAAATCTTACCATCAGAAAAAATCTACCTGTTTTAATAAATGAATATGAAAGGGGTGAGGCCGAACAAAAATTCGGATTCAGAATATACCAGGGAGGAGTAGTTCCAGTCAAGTCAGTCAGAATTGTAAACATTGATGGATTTGATGTAGAAGCATGTGGTGGAACTCATGTAAAGAAAACAGGGGAGCTTGGTTTGATAAAGATAACAAAAGCTGAAAGGATTCAAGATGGTGTTGTAAGAATGGAGTTTGTTTCAGGAGATACAGCTATTAAGTATACGCAGGATCAAGATAGAAAAATTTCACAGATTGTAAAGTCATTAGGTTCAAGTAAAGAGAAGATATTAGAATCGTTTGAACATGCTATGTCAGATGCTGATTCTTCTAAGAAAAAACTGAAACAGCTTGTTAAACGAGTTTCTACATCTACTGCAAGAAGCGCAATTTCAGATGCAAAGAATCTAGGAAAAATAAAATTATACTCAACTGTAGACGAAGAACTTGATGAAGAATTTCATATTGCAGTGGGGGAACAGGTAATAAAACTTGATTCTAAAATGATATACTGTGCTTTAATTTTGAAAAATGGTGGAATAAGAATAGTTACATTTGCAGGCTCAGAAGCGGCAAAGATCAAAAAAGCTGGTGATTTGGCAATGGATATTTCAAAGGTTCTTAGCGGTGCTGGAGGCGGTAATGATAGTTTTGGTCAAGGTGGAGGAAAGGATATTTCAAAGCTAAAAGACGCACTTGTTGCTGCAGAACAATCAATTTTGGCTAAGTGATTTTTTGATAGATTGGTTATCAATAGAATCTAAATGGCGTAAAAGATGGCAAGATGAAAAATACTTTGAAGTAGATCCTTCTGAGAAGAAAAAATTCTTTATAACCGTAGCTTATCCCTATCCAAATTCACCACAACACATAGGACATGGAAGAACGTACACTTTAGCTGACGTTCACGCACGATTTATGCGCATGTGTGGATACAATGTACTTTTCCCAATGGGATTTCATTATACAGGAACTCCAATTCTTGGAATGGCAAGACGTGTTCAAGAAAATGATAAAGAGTTGATCGAGGCATTCAGAACAATTTACAAAGTACCAGAGCAGAACATACAAGAATTTTCAGAGCCTATAAAAATTGCAAGATATTTCCATCAAGAGATAAAATCAGGCATGATAGAGATGGGATATTCTATAGATTGGAGAAGGGAGTTTACAACAGTTGATCCCGCATACAACAAATTTATAGAATGGCAATTTAGGAAACTGAAAAACAAGAATCTTGTCATACAAGGCTCTCATCCAGTTGGTTGGTGCCCAAAAGATCAGAATCCAGTATCACAACATGATACTTTGGGAGACGTAGAACCTGCTTTTACTGAATATGTGCTTATCAAATTTAGATATGACAAATACATCATACCAACAGCTACACTCAGGCCAGAAACAATATTTGGTGTTACAAATCTCTGGACAAACCCAGATGTGACATACAAAATTATTGATGTAGATGGCGAGAATTGGATCGTAAGTGCAGAGTGTGCACGAAAGTTGGAATTTATGGATAAAAAAGTCATTTTAATTAGCGAGATTAAGGGTTCTGCTCTAGTTGGTAAGAAAGTCAAAATTCCAGAAAGAAATGAGTATGTGGTAATACTTCCTGCTAGATTTGTTAAAAGTGAAAATGGTACAGGTATGGTGATGTCTGTACCAGCTCATGCACCATTTGACTATCAAGCTTTAGAAGATATCAAGAAAAATCCAGGTAGTTTTGAACAGGATGTTTTGAATTCTATTAGAGCAATAAATCCAATATCAATAATACAAACTACAGGATATGGAGAGATTCCTGCTAAAGAAATTATAGAAAAGTTCAAAATAGAAGACCAAAATAGTCCTCAACTTGAAGAGGCTACAAAAGAACTTTACGGAAAAGAGTTCCGTGAGGGAATATTAAAAAACAATACAAATCAATTTGCAGGAAAAAAAATTGCGGATGTTAAAGAAGAGGTAAAAAAATGGATTTTACAACAAAAAAATGCTGATATTCTATTTGAGCTAAATGATGGCCCTATCAGATGTAGGTGTGGTGCAGAATGTGTTGTAAAGATCCTAAATGACCAGTGGTTTTTGGATTATTCTAACAAAAATTGGAAGAAAGACGCACATTCTTGTATCAATCAGATGAAGATTCTTCCTGAGGAGATACGTAATGAATTCAATTATGTAGTAGATTGGTTACGGGAACGAGCTTGCGCAAGACAACATGGTTTAGGAACCAAGTTGCCGTGGGATAAAAACTGGATAATAGAAAGTCTTTCTGATTCTGTAATTTACATGGCATATTATATTCTTGCAAAATACGTTAACAAAAAACAAATTATTGCTGAAAATCTAGAAGATGAGTTTTTTGATTACATATTCTTGGAAGAGGGAGATGTTAAGAAAGTTGCTGCTAATTGCAAAATAACAGAAAATCTTTTGGAAAGTATCAAAAATGAATTTTCATATTTCTATCCTGTAAATGCAAGACATTCGGGCCGAGATCTTGTTCCAAACCATTTGACATTTTTTGTATTTAATCACATTGCAATTTTCCCAAAGAAATACTGGCCAGAAGAGATTGTTGTCAATGGTTCAGTTCTGATGGATGGAAAAAAGATGTCAAAATCAATGGGCAATATTGTTCCTCTTCGTGATGCAATACGAACCTATGGTGCAGACCCTATTAGATTAGCAATATTAATTTCGGCAGAACTCTTGCAAGATGCAGATTTCAATCTTGAAGCAGTAAAAGGAATTAAAAATAAGCTTGAAAACATGTTAGAAGATTGTTCTAAATACAAATTAAACAAAGGATCAAATCTTCAACAAGAGGATAAGTGGCTCTTAAGTAGATTACAGAACTTAGTTTTAGAGACTACATCAGCTATGGAAAAAATGAGATTACGCGAGGCGCTCCATTACGTATTATATGAATTTGATTCGGACATCCAGTGGTACCTTAAGAGAACGAATGCCAAGAATAGAACAGATGTCTCAAGCACGCTTCACAATGTATTATCTACCAGAGTGGCAATGCTATCTCCCTTTGCGCCACATATTGCAGAAGAAATGTGGGAGAAATTGGGAAATGTGAGTTTAGTTTCAAAATCACTTTGGCCATTAGTACATAATGAGGATATCAATAGCGCATCATTACAATCAGAGAATCTTTTGAAATCAACTATGGAGGATATTAGAAATATTCTTAAAGTAACTAAAATTATCCCAAAGAAGATAATCATTTACACTTCAGATTCTTGGAAGAACAAAGCTTATCAAAAAATTCTTTCCAACGTCATAAAAGGTGAAATGAATATAGGAGTTTTAATAAAATCACTTATTTCTGATAAGGAAACAGAACTTGTAAAAAAAGATCCAGACTTTGTTAAAAAAACTGTTAATGACATACTTTCTGAACCTATAGAGTCACGACAAGCAAAAGCAGAAACTAGCATCATAGATGAGAAGGAGATCCTTTCAGAACTTGATTCTCTTGCTCAAAAAGACTTTGGAGTAAATGTTCAAGTATTTTCTGAATCTGATCCAGAGAAATATGATCCCAAGAGTAAAGCTAGAACAGCAAGACCATTCAAACCAGCCATATTGATCGAATAAAGTCAATTCCTAAAATATAGATGGAATAACAATTGAAAACATCCTTTTATTAGGTATTTTAAGAATTAGAGCTGTGAAAATAGCAGTTGTAGGTATTGGAGTTGCTGGAGGATATCTTCTTTCTAGATTAAAAAATGAACATGAAGTAATTGGATTTGAAAGATCTACACAAGAAACTCATGATTCAATTTGTGCATGGGGTACAACAAAAGGACCAATGCAAAATTTTGCACAAAAATGTGGTCTTGATTTTAATGATTATGTGATACATGATGGAAAAAATATGTATGTAGATTTGAATTCTGAAAGATTTAGTATAAAACTAAGTGGTTTATGCACTTATGATAAAATTGGCTTAATCAAAGACATGTCTAAAGGATGTAAGATTCATTACAACACAACGCCGAAGATTGAAAACTTGGAATCAGAATTTGATCTTGTAGTTGATGCAACTGGTTTTTACAGAACATATCTTCCAAAACCTACCAGAGATTTTTACTTACCCACATATCAATATAAGGTAGAATATGAGGATCAGGTACCTTTTGATGATTTTTATTTGAAACCATTCTCAGCAATTACTGGGTATTTTTGGTATTTTCCTTTAGGAAAGAAACTTGCTCACATAGGTGCAGGTGACAAAAATAGAAAACATGTGGAAGAGACTAACGCATTTTTAAAAAAATATGGAGGCAGAATAATCAAAACTGTGGGAAGACCAATACGTCTTGCAACACCAGACATGTGCGAACCTTTCTATCATAGTAAAGTAGTTGGCGTGGGCGAATCAATTGGTACTGTTTATCCGCTTTTAGGGGAAGGAATTATTCCAAGTATGACTTGTGCAGATATATTTATAGAAAACATTCGTAACAAGGAGAGATACAGGAAACAGGTTCTTGAAAAATTTTCTATATATCCAAAGGTACTGGCATTTGTTAGAAACAAAATGGATTCCAAATTTGGAATGATGAAGCATTTCGCTGATCTAATATCTATTTACAGATATATGAAAAAGAATGAAAAAAGATTTGGAATGGAGATTCGTATTGGCGATATGATGAAGATGGCCAGAGCTTAAAATCCAAAAGTAACAGAACCGAAGTTTTCCCGAACTGTCCTGTTTGAGTTCATATTATATTCATAGATGATTTTAGAATATTCTAAGAGAACATCTTTCATTGGATCTAGTGATTTTGAAATATAAAAACCAGGACAATCTCCAGTAAATTGAAAGGTGGCATGTACTCGTGCTCTGCCTTTTTCATTTTCAAGCCAAGATGAAAAGGGATACAAATAACACACCCCAGGTCTTCCTGGATGTAAACCACAGTAACCTTTGTCGTCTAGAAATCTACATGGAATATGTGTTCCATCTTCGTTGATGGTTTCATTCTCTTTTCGTTTTAAATTGATCATAGTCATAGTTGTATTTACATTACCAGAAGGACCAATTTCTTGCCAAGTGGCTATATTGGTTTCATTTTTTATAAAATCAGAAGTTTTTTGATATTTGAGATTTTTACTAATTGTAATAAGGTCATCTGATGTAAGTGGCAATCTTCCTTGTCGGTTACAACAATTATGACAATCAGGCCAATAACATTTCCATAAAATGTAGCTATTTTCTTTAATCAAATATGGAATATGAAAAACAACATCTTTTACTTTTATTGCGAATTCTGAAACATCATCACGATTACCTAAAATGAAATTTCGTACAATTGGATCAATATCCCAGTCCTTTGATAAGAGTTCAAGTGATTCTTCAAGTTCTTTATGCATTAATTAATAAATTACAACTCAACTTTTGAACGTTATCAATCTTGGAAGAAAAAGGCAAATATGCTTCTGCTACTCAGAACAGAAGATTAGTTTGGGAAAAAGTCATGTGGCCTCTAATTTTAGAGCTAAACAGCATCAGCTTTACAATGGAACAATATAAGAAAAAAAGGAATGAAGTATGTAAAGAATTGAATATACTACCATCAAGAATTGCAGGTGGTTTTGTCTCTTTGTTGTTAAAAGGAATGTTATACAAGGAAAAGGATCTGTATTCAGTTCACTATAGATTGATTCCATATATGCGGCTTAAAGCAGATTGTGATTATGCAACAGCAATACGTGAAACTAGTGTAAAATAGAAGATATCCAAGACATTATAAAACAAAATTTCGATTTTAGTAATTAATTTAGAGGGAATAATTATATTCTGAGCTAATTACACTCGTTTCGGTAGCCCGATAGTCTAGTGGCCAAACAATTTTTGGGTTAGGGATTCCAGGCTCTGGATCTTAGGAGAGGATACCTGGGGACGGCAGTTCGAATCTGCCTCGGGCTACTCTTTTGTATAATTGTATAATTTTGTAGATTCTATCGAGAAGCCATGGCTATTCTTTCAAGCTCGTTCTTTTTCTTGACAGAAGGTGCATTCATATCATTTGCTGCAGCCAATATCAAATGTTCTGCAAGGTTTTCCTCTATTGCTTTTGGGTTTGAAAATGATGCATCGCGTACACCTTCTGCAATAAATCTCAATGCAAGATCAACTCTTCGTAATGGAGCTACATCAACAGAGACGTGGTAAACAGTTCCACCATAAACTATTCTTGTCGTATCCTCATTTGGTGCAGAGTGTTCAATTGCTCTTACCAATATTTCAATGGGGTTCTTTCCAGTCTTCAAGTTTATAATTTCAAATGCTGCTTTCACTGTATTAATTGAACGCGTTTTCTTACCGCCCATTCTGCCAGTATTTTTTGCATATTTTTTTCCAAAATGTAAGAGTTTGTTTGCAAGTCTTTCTACTATGTTGACTTCGGCTTTGTTGAATCGTTTAAGTGCTGAACGACCAAAAGTCAAAGGCATTATGGTCTTTTTTACAGAGATAGCATTCTTCAATCCTGGATCTTTTATTTCAATATTTGAGAGATCCCATTTTCTAAAAAGTAAAAGATTAGCTGTTTCTGCCATGTCTATCTCCTAGGTTTTTCTTTCTTTCCATATACAAGTTCTTTTAATGAAGTGCCATTTACTTTGAAGACTTTCCATCTCACACCAGGAATATCTCCCATTGCGCCACCCATAGTTGCACCCATTCCTTCAACATGTACTTCGTCATGTTCATCAACAAAATTCATTGCACCATCTCTTGGTAAAAAGGCAGTAACTGTTTTTCCATTTTTTATGAGTTGAACACGAACACATTTTCTTACTGCGGAGTTTGGCTGTTTTGCTTCAATACCTACTTTTTCTAAAACAATCCCTCTTGCTTGTGGAGCACCACCTAATGGATCTGCTTTTTTGTTAAGACCGAGGTTTCTTCTTTTGTAAGTTCCTATAGACCATCGTTGTTTCTTTCTTTTATCTTTGAGAACTCTTCCTGAAAATAAGCCAAGTGGAGATTTTGCCATGCGTTGTCACTCCATTATTTTTTCTGGACTTTGTATCAGAACGCTGGAAATTTGGAAGTATCGCTTTGCTAGAAGACGTGCTTTTTCAGCGTTACGACCTTCTCGTCCAACTACTATGCCTTTCTTTTTTGAATCTACTACAACGATTGCTTGCATAGAACCATCCAATCTTTTGTTTATTTTAACTTCAGAAATCAGTTTTGGATTTAGTGTATTTTTCAGAAATTCTATTGGATCTTCTGCGTACTCTACTAGTTCTACATTTCTTTTTACTACATTTTGTAAGTTTCTGATAGTAGTTCCGCCTTTGCCAATTGCAAGACCCATCTTACCTTGATTAACAACAAATATCACTCTATCAAGTTTTTCATCTTCTATACAATCTCTTGCAGTTGCACCAGTCACATTTTGGAATAGCGACATTAGTTTAATTTGATCTGTAGTTAGTTTGATTGTTTCGGTCATGTCTACGTCTATTTTAAAGTCGATGCCTTGTGTGGCTCATTTAAAGCTTGATAAACAATTGTTAAAAAATAAGACATTTATTCTTGAGTCTCCTGTTCCGCTTCCTTTAAAATTGATTTGAGGTTTGTATCGCTCAAAGTTTTTAGTGAAAGGGCTGAGATTCTAAATTGTGTGCCACAAAGTCTTCCAAGTGCTACAGATGAACCCTTGAAATTTATAGTTGGCACTTTAGAGTTTTTAGCAGTTTCATGTATTTTTTGAAGTATGTTTTTTGGAATAGAGTCAGATAAAATTACAAGTTTAGAATTTTTTATTGAAGTTACTACTTCCTTTGTACCAAGAGAACATTCGTTGTCCTCCATTACTTCTTTGATTACTTTTTCTAAAAGTTTAGTCATTTTTTATCACTTTCATGTAAAGATCTACAGTACCTGTTCCTACAGGAATATTGGCACCTACTATAACATTTTCTGTTACGCCTTTGAGTTGTTCAACTTCACCTGCTAGTGCAGCCTCTGCAATTGTAGGAACCGTGATTTCAAATGCAGCTCTTGCAAGCACACTAGTCTTTGTTCCAGCAATTCCATGTCTGCCAATTTGTTGCATGTGTCCTCTAGAACACATCAAATCTGCAACAAGCATGATGTATCGAATATCTACTTCGAGACCTTGATCTTCAAGTGTTGTACTAAGTTCGTTTATTAACGCATTACGTGCAGCTTCAATTCCAAGAGTATTTGCAATTTCAAAGACGTTGTTTGTGCGAATGTCTTTTTTATCAATGCCTTCAATTTCGAACACCTTGGCAATGTTAGAACCAGATGTTTGTATAACCCATTCATCATCCTGTTGTACAATTGTAACTCTTTCCACATCAGCTACACCTTTTACTTTTGTTCCGAGAATTTTGTTTCTAAGAGCAAGTATTGTTTGGGCATCAGATTCCTCAGCAAGAGTGAGTGTGATAGAATTACCACTTGTTTCTATTTCAAATTTCTTTTTTGACGACTGTAGTGCTTCTTCCACATCAGCAATGGTACATGCTCTCTCTTTCAGTTTACCTGGATTCAGATTTAGTTTTATCTTTGTTGAATAATCAGTCTCTGTGCTAGATATCAATGCGATAATTTTTGTATGTAAAATCTCACGAGCAACTTGGATTGCTTTTTCCTTTGACTTTTTAAATTTCTGCTCAAGGTAAATGTCCATTGTAGGGGTTAGTGGTTTTTTACGTGCATCAACAAGCTCAATTAGTCTTGGAAGACCCAAAGTTACGTTTCTTTCTCTAATTCCTGCAAAATGAAATGTTCTAAGTGTCATTTGTGTACCTGGTTCGCCTATTGATTGTGCTGTAACTATACCAACTGCTTGACCTGGTTCTACCTTGGCTTTTTCATACAATTCAAGTGCTTTCTTACACACTTTTTCTATTCCTTCTTTACTTAATTTTGCTTCGAGTAATGCGTCTTGAACCATTTTTGTAAGTCTTGGGTTGAATGTCTTTGTGTATTTTTTAGCAAACTCTGCAATATCTTCTTTTGTTGCTTTTTTACCAGAATCAACTATAGTTTCAGATTCTATCAATCTTTCAATTCTAAATGCCTCACCATGATCACTTTTTGCAACATCAGTTCCATCTTCTCCATACAAGAATTGTATTATGTGACCATGTGGATCTCTGACGGTTCCGTCGTATTCTAGCTTAAGGTGTTCAAGTGCATTAATCAATCTTCTCTGCATGTAACCACTTTGTTGTGTTCTTACTGCAGTGTCTACAAGTCCTTCACGTCCTCCCATTGCATGAAAGAAAAATTCCAAAGTGGAAAGGCCCTCTCGGTAGTTTGATTTTACAAATCCTCTAGCGTCAGGATTGGTATCGTTTTCTTTATAGTGTGGTAGAGCTCTGTTATTGTATCCTTTATGAATTCTTTTTCCACGAATTGATTGTTGACCTAACGCTCCTGCCATTTGTCCTATGTTTAATGATGAACCTCTAGCACCGGTAGTTGCCATTATTCTGCCGGAATTTGTTTCATCAAATGATTTATCGGCGGTACTACCAGCCTTGTCTCTTGCTTTTGAAAGCTCATTTACAATGTATGCCTCTAATGCCTCTTCTGCAGAGAGTCCTCTGCTAAGCTGTAATGTTCCTTTCTTTGCTTGAGATATTAGATCATAAACTTTGTCATATGTTTCGTGTATTCCGGTAACAATGTTTTCTTTTGTTTTTTGTGAAAGTTCAAGATCAGAATATCCGTAGCTGAATCCATAATGAGTGATAAATTGTTTTAACATCACCAGTATAGAGTTTAGGAATTTTTTTGCTTCATCGTTGCCGTAATCCTTTGCTATTCTGTGTAACACACTATCTGGTTCTTCAGCACCAATTGCCGCCTTGTCAATTACACCACTAATTAACTGACCATTCTTAATAACAACGTCTTTTGTCGGACCTTTTGTTCCTTTAGACCATTTTGATGTAATAACATAATTGAAATCTTTTGGCATGAAAAGAGAAAAGAGTTGTTTTCCTGTGTAAAGTCCACCACTTTTATTTTTGATTGCAGGTTCTGGGAACGTTCCTTTATAGTTAGCAATCATCGCAAGGTTTGCAAACTCTTGAGGTGTGAGTGTTGTTCCATCTTTTGTTAGCAAGTAAGCTCCAGTAATAAAGTCACGTAGAGCCCCAATTATTGGACTGCCATATCTTGGAGAAATTAATTGATCTTGAACTCGCATCAATAGAATTGCTTCTGCTCGAGCTTCCTCGCTTTGTGGTACATGTAAATTCATTTCATCACCATCAAAGTCAGCGTTGTATGGTGGACATACTGATGGATGCAATCTGAAAGTTTTTCCTGGTAAAACTTTCACATAGTGAGCCATGATTGACATTTGATGCAATGAGGGTTGTCTGTTAAACATCACTATATCGCCATCTGAAAGATGTCGTTCTATCAGATAACCAATCTCAATGTTGTTTGCTATAGTTTCTCTGTCTTCTACAAAGTCAAGTCTGATTTTAACTCCATCTGGTCTTACAATATAATTAGCGCCTGGAAATTTGATTGGTCCGTTAATGACAAGTTTCTTTAATCTTTCAATGTTCCACTCTGTCACTACCTCTGGTATTGTAAGTTTGGTTGCTACAGATTCTGGGACACCAACTTCGGAGAGATCAAGGTTAGGATCTGGAGAGATCACAGTTCTGCTGGAAAAGTCAACTCTTTTTCCTGAAAGTGAACCTCTGAATCTGCCTTCTTTTCCTTTTAATCTTTGTGTTAGAGTTTTTAGCGGTCTGCCTGATCTATGGTGAGCTTGCGGAATACCAGAAACCTCATTATCAAAATATGTGGTTGTGTGATATTGTAACAAATCAACAAGATCCTGTACAATAAGAGGCGGAGTTCCTGCGTCTTTGCTTTCTTTCAGTCTTTGATTTACTCTGATTATGTCTACAAGTTTGTGTGTTAAATCATCTTCAGATCGGACTCCTGTTTCCAGTATAATGGATGGTCTTACAGTAACAGGTGGAACTGGTAAGACTTGCAGTATAAACCATTCTGGTCGTGCAGTGGTAGGATCATATCCCAAAAGTTTCAAGTCATCGTCAATCATATGTGAGAGTCTTTCTCTAATTGTGATTGGAAGTAATCTATTTTCTCCAAGCTCAGTCTTTTCTATAAAGATTGTTGGTTTTGTAAATATCATATCGTATTGAGATTTACCACAGTGCGGACAGGTTTTTTCTTTTTTTGCTTTTTCAATTATTTCATCAGGAATGTGTTTTATTGAAATTACAGCATATGCGGCTTCTTTGCTTTTTATTCTGTGATATTCTTCAAGGTCTTCTTGTGAAATTTTAAGTCGAGCGCATGATCTGCAAGTAGTCAGGAGAAGTTTGTAGATATTATCGATAAGTGCAATATGTAAAACTGGTTCAGCAAGTTCTATGTGACCAAAATGTCCAGGACATCTTGCTGCGGTGTTTCCACAAGTTACACATTTTTGTCCTGGCTCCAAAGTTCCAAGTCTTCCATCCATTAGTCCACCTTGTACTGCCATACCATCCTCATCGTAGGTTTCGGGAGCTGTGATTTCAGCAACTGAATATTTCCTTATTTCAGTAGGTGACCATACAGAGAATCTGATTCCATCAATTACTTTGAGTGTTTCAAGTGCCATTATACTCTCTCCTTAATCAAAATTCTCGGAGCAACATCCAAGCTCATCATCTCTTGCAATAATAATTTGAATGCGTATGCAACTGAAATTGAAGTCACTTTTGCCTTATCACCACACACCCGACAAACAAATTTTCTTTGTTTTATATCATAATATGATATGAGTCCACATCTCTCACAGATGTAAATGTCAGCCTTGTCAGATTCATCAAGCAATCTGTCCTTTAACATCATTGAAGCACCATATGCAATTAGACAGTCTCTTTCCATTTCTCCAAATCTCAATCCGCCACCACGCGCACGCCCTTCTGTTGGTTGCTTTGTTAACATTTGGACTTGACCTCTAGCTCTAGCATGTATCTTGTCAGCAACCATATGATGGAGTTTTTGATAATATACTACACCAATGAAGACTTCTGCTTCGAATGCTTTTCCGGTTCTTCCATCATACATCATTTCTTTTCCAGAATATTTGAATCCGGCAGACTCTAGTACACCTTTTACATCGTCTAATTTTTCACCAACAAATGCAGAACCATCCATTTTTGTTCCACGCAAAGCTGCGGCCTTGCCTGTTACAGATTCAAGAAACATCCCCACTGTCATTCTAGATGGAAATGCATGAGGGTTAATCAAAACATCTGGAACAACACCATCAGCAGTATATGGTAAATCTTCGTGGTTGACTAGCATACCAATAACACCTTTCTGACCATGCCTTGATGCAAATTTATCACCAATTTCAGGAATTCTTGTATCTCTTACTCGTATTTTGTACATCTTTCCACCATCGTGTGATTGAGTCATCACTACATTATCTACAACTCCGTTTTCAGATGGTCTTACGCCAATAGATGTGTCTCTTCGATAAGGACCTTTTACTTCAAATTCTCTGTACTCTTCCATAAATCGTGGTGGGCTTGTTTTTCCTATCAGAATGTCGCCTCCTTGAACCATAGATTCTGTTGCAATTACACCGTCTTCTTCTAATAATCGGTAAGCCTTGTCTCCTCTAAATCCACGTATGTTTCCTTCTGCATTTGGAATTTCAAAGTTGTCACGCATACCTCCAGGATATTGTTTTGCTTCTGCTTCATATATTCTATAAAAGAAAGTTCGTCCCAGTCCTCGCTCTACTGATGATTTGCTAAGAACTATCGCGTCTTCTATATTATACCCATCAAAAGGTAATACAGCTACAATACAGTTTTGTCCTGCAGGCCTATCTTCAAGTCCCAAAAGTCCCATAGCTTTTGTTGTAACAATTGGGGTTTGTGGATATAGCATAAAGTGTTGTCTTACATACGTACTTGCATTCATCAGTGGCGTTGAAAATCCAAGACTTTGTTTTGCCATAGCAGATTCGTATGTATTTCTTGGAGATTGGTTATGTTCTGGATAAGGTATGATTGATGCACCAGCACCCAATATTGCAGATGGGAAAATTTCCATGTGAGTATGCTTTTTGATATTTTCTTCATCCATGGTGATGTAACAGTTTTCTTCCTCATTTGCGTCTACTAGTTCAATTATTCCCATGTGAAGAAGATCGTTCCATGAAAGGAATTTTTTACTGACTTTGTCTATTAGTTCTTGTGTTAAAAGTGACTTGTTGTCTTTTATAACAATCAACGGACGCAAGACTCTTCCTGCATTACAATTGACATAGAATCTTTTTGTAGAACCCTCAATGTTAGACTGGTACAGAAATATGCCAATATGTGGATGAATTTTAAAGTTACGTCTAAGTTCGCGTAGTGAATCTGCAAGCTTCTGTCCATCTTTATAATATCCAATTAATCTTCCATCTACAAAGATTCTAGCTCCTTCTTTTTTCAGTTCATCTTTTGCTTCTGAAACATAAGTTACACCCAGATCATAGAGTTTTTCAATTATATCTTCAGATGGAACATTCACTGATATGATTGCAGAAAGTGCAAGATTCTTTACCAATCCACAGTTTGATCCCTCTGGGGTTTCACTTGGACAAATTCTGCCAAAATGAGTTGCATGTAAATCTCTTGCTTCAAAGTTTGGTTGGCTTCGGCTAAGTGGCGATTGAATTCTTCTAAGATGACTTATCGTAGAAAGATAGTTAGTCCTATCCAAAAGCTGTGTTACTCCTACTCTACCTCTTCCCCAGTTTCCAGTTGCAATTGCGTTGTTTAGTTTATCAGTTACTATACCTGGTCTTACAGCTGCAGCTACAGCATTGATTCCTCTTTTTTGGCCTGATCTTTCTAGTTGGTATTTCATATCACGTACCAAGTTTCTAAAAGCTGTTCTGAATAGATCTGCAAGCATTTGACCTGCAAACTTTATGACTTTATTTCCATAATGATCCTTATCATCTGGAGTAAGCCAACCAAGTTTTAATTCAATTAATTTACAAGCTGCTTCGCCCAAAAACTGTGATTTTTCTTTTCTATTATCAGTGTGCTTGCCAAGATGTGGTAATAAACCCCAATCAAGTAAAGTCTCTGCTCTTTTTATTTGGAATTCTTCAAGCATTCCAGGAGCAATTCTTTTGCTAATGTACACTATGGCATCTTTAGCAGTTGGTACGTCTCCTGATTTTTCAAAAGATGCCTCTAGTTCATCTTGAATTTCGTCAACAAGTGAAACCGCAGCTGCAATTTCTCTATCTGATTCAAGTCCAAGTGCTCGCATCAATGTAACTACGGGTATATCAACTGGCGATCCTGGAATTTTTGCAACAATCAATCCGTCATTTTTCATCATAAGTTCTAGTTTTGCACGATAACCAACAATTGATGAATATACTTTTGCTTTGAATACAATGTTTCCACCAACAATTTCTTTGTCAACAATAATTTTATTATAAGAGAGATCTTCTAAACCGACAATTACTCGTTCTGAACCATTTATGATGAAATATCCACCAGGATCATTTGGATCTTCACCATGCTCAACTAATTTTTGTTCAGAAAGATTGTGTAAGACACAAGCATTTGATCTTATCATCAATGGCATGTCACCAATGTGAACAAATCTAGATTCTAGAATTTTTCCATCCTCTACCACGCTTGCTTCAAGCATTACTGGTGACGCATATGTAACATTTCTCAATCTTGCTTCCATTGGAGCAATATGTGTTATAGAACCATCAAGCTCCATCATTCTTGCCTGTTGAAGTTTTAATTTACCAAGTTGAATTTTGTATGGATATTCTGCACTTTCAATTTCAATTTGTCCTACTTCGTCAATTATACTTTGAAGGCCACGTTCTAAAAATTCATCATAGGAGTTAAGATGTTGTCTGGCAATTCCTTCTCGTTTTAATATGTCTTGAATTATTGGCCAGCGTTTATTTGAAATGTTTACCATTATTCTTCCACCACATATCTGTAATAGATGCTTTCACCTGCTGTTGCACTTTTCCTTGTTATTTTTATCATGTCACCCGGTTTGACGCCTAATCCCTTTATTGCAGGATCATTTACGTAGATAAGTGGCATTTCAGTAGGTTTAGTATGAAACTTTTCTAAGACTTCTTCTGCTTCCTTTTTTGACATGATTTCATGTTTTGGAACATAAACATGATCTGGTACTAGTATGTGATCTTTTTTAGTCAGCAAATTAAAAATCTCCTTTGAACAACATTAGCTGTAAATGTATCATTAATCCACAAACTACGAAATTTCCACCGAGAGGTTAATATATATGTAATCTAGACGTCGTCGTTAAATTCTGTTTTTTGTCAATATTTTTTTCCGTAACCTTAAATAGTTAAAAGAGAAGAATCCAAGCAAGATGAGTACTCATTTTAAGGGATTTGCTTTGCTTGCAATTCTGGCTGCAGCTGTAGTAGCTATTCCAGCTTTTGCACAACAAGAAAGTCCTTTTGATACAGTACCAATAACTGTCACGACAGATAAAGAGTCATATGCAGATGGAGAAACCATAGTCATCTCTGGCGAATCAAAAGATTTCATCTCCGGGGTACAGGTTAGCATTGTTGTTAACAATCCCATTGGCAATGTGGTAACAGTTCAACAATTAGATCTGGAAACTGACAAAACATATTCTACTTCAATTACTGCAGGTGGCGGTTTGTGGAAAGCTGCTGGCACATATACAGTAAAAGTACAATATGGAAGCGACAATAGATCAAACGAGACAACGTTTGAATTTAGTGGTTCTTCTGGAGCACCTTCAGGAAAGAAGATTCATGTAGAAGGTACTGACTTTGACGTCAGCTACAGTATCACTGGAGGCAAAGTACTTGGAATCATAGCCGATATAGAAGCCAAATCTCTGCTCGTATCCATAGAAACGACGAGTGATGGAATGTTAATCATTACTCTACCAAGAGAATTGATCGATGCTAAGATAAGTGGCCAGGATGATAGTTTCTTTGTCCTAATAGATGGCGAAGAAGTAGAGTTTGAAGAAGAAACAACATCTACAGACAGGACTCTAACAATTCACTTCCAAGACGGAGCTGAAGAGATAGAGAT
>CAYSWR010000015.1:0-28650 GCA_964434855.1 uncultured Nitrosopumilaceae archaeon
CGGGGACGTAGGTCAGCTTGGTAGACTGCCAGCCTCGGGCGCTGGATGTCGTGGGTTCAAGTCCCATCGTCCCCAGATTTTAAAAAATTTATTTCATTATTGAAATTGTATCTGTTTCTACACATGCATTTCTTGGACTTGGAGTACCTACGTATGAACCATAAACACAGAGTTTTCCTTCCTCTGCGTTAGCTAATATCCAAATCTGATGTGATCCTCTCATTACAGATTCTCGTTTCGCGTTATTACCTGTATATTTTGGATCTTTTAGGCTCAAAGTCTTGCCAATAAAATGCACTTGAGATTCATCAGAATCCCCACCATATGGATTTCCTTTTCCACTAACTAGATTAGCTGCTGTCCAGCTCCCAGCAAGTTCTCTGCTTCCTATTGAAATAGAATATTTTCCCCAAGCAGAAATCACATCTTGATCTGGATCGTATATGCCATGACCAGATATTGTAGCGGTTCCGCGTTTTATTTTTACTGTAGTATCATCAATTTGGAAAAAGTATGGGTTTGCAATTTTTGTTTGCCCCATATGTCTCATTTTCTCTATGCTCGGATCTACTGGTATGTTTTTTTTTACCGATGATTTATCTTTCATAGACATCTGTTCACTAGACATAGCATAACTAGAAGCGATTGGTATTAAGAGTAAAGAAAGTATCAACAATGACACGAGTATTTTTGAATTCATTTTCTGTAAACTGTCGCTTCATTGCAATTTATTAGTCTTGTGCACAAATTATTCTTGGGAATACGCAGTCATAAAAACTTGATTTTAGGAATCACTTCTTAAATTTAGTATCTTTATAAAATAATTGCATCAAGCATTGAAATATACGAGATTTCTAGTATGAAGTGCAATTGACAGTTGCCATTTATCTAGCTCATCTGAATCCTGTAACAAAAGCACATGTAAAGATCATAGAAGAACTTAAAAAAGCAAACGAGGTTAGGGTTTTTCCGGTCATATTTATTAACAAAGGAGAGGAAATTAACAGTAGAAGTTTTCCCTTTAATTTTGAATTACGAAAGAAGATGCTTCAATCGATTTTTGGTGAGTCAATCTCGGTTCTTTCAAACTATGCATTTTCTGCACCTTTCATTAAATACATGCCTCCATTACTTTCTCCCTTCTCATGGAACATAAAAAGACAGATTCTAGATGGTGTTTCAGATGATTACTTCACATATACGGGTGACAAAACAGAAGGTTTTGTACTCAAACTATATGGATTAAAACCAAGAATAGGTGTAAGGAAAACAATCTCAGCATCAATTGTAAAGGAAAAAATGTTTGATGCTGCACTTGGGAAAGACTCGGATTGGGAAAACTATGTTCCTACAGAAGTTGTAAAAATAATACGCGAAAACTGGAATATAGTTAAAAAATACTCATCTGCAGAAGATCTTACATATAGATTACTTGGAATGAAATTTCCAAAATATGGTTTTTGGTAGAAATATATTAATTATAGACTAATTTCGTTGTTTAATATGAAATCTTTTAATGCAAAATTTGCTTGGTTTGATGGCAAATTTGTAAGATCAGAAGAAGCAAAAGTTCCTGTCATGACACATGCTATTCATTATGGAACTTCAGTTTTTGAAGGGTTACGTGGTTATTGGAATTCGAAAAACTTGAATATTTTCAGACTGGATGATCATATTAAAAGATTCAGAAATTCTGGCAAAATATATTCCATTAATTTAAAATTTACAGATAAAGAAATTTCAAATGCCATAATTCAACTCTGTAAAAAAAATAATGTAAGACAATCATGTTATATCAGACCATTTTATTTTGTTGGAAAATATGGAATAAACTTGAATGTAACAGAAAAAGCCCCAACACATACTGCCATAGTCATGTTTGAGTTTGGCGATTTATTTAATAAAAATGGAATAAAAGCAGGAGTTTCCTCATGGAGACGGATTCAAGATATTTCAACACCTACTCTTGCTAAGATGGGAGGTAATTATCTTAATTCAATTTTAGCAACTCAAGAAGCAAAACGCAATGGGTATGACGAATCTATACTACTTGATCATTTAGGAAATGTAAGCGAGGCCCCAGGTGAAAATATCTTCATTCTAAGAAATAAAAACATCATAACTCCACCATCTAGCTCATCTGCATTAGAAGGAATAACAAGAGAGTCTGTAATAGAAATAGTTCAAAATGAAGAATACAAAATCATAGAAAGAGAAATTCCCCGTACCGAACTTTATCTTGCAGATGAGATTTTCCTTACTGGAACTGCTGCAGAAATAACTCCAGTCATATCTGTTGATGGAAAAAAGGTCGGAAGTGGGAGAGCTGGGAAAGTAACAAAACAAATCAGTTCTACTTATTCAGACATAGTAATGGACAAGAATAAAAAGTACGCTCATTGGATAACGGCAGTGTACTAGATGTGAGAGTCATTCAGATAGGAATGGGAGGGTGGGGTAAAAACCACGCACGAATACTTTCACAGATGAGAGTTTTAACTGCCGTTTGTGATGTAGATTCAAACAGAGCTAAAGATTTTGGATCAAAATATTCAGTCAATCATTACTCCTCTTTGGATTTACTTTTAAAATCAGAGAAATTTGATGCTGCTTTTGTTTGTACTCCAACTTCTACTCATTTCTCCATTGCAACGACTCTTCTACAACAAAAGAAAAATGTCTTTGTAGAAAAACCAATGACATATCTTTCTCACGAGGGCGATAAGCTACAGAATCTCGCACATAAAAATAAAGTAGTACTAACATGCGGATATATTGAAAGATTCAATCCTGCAGTTGCGTTGATAAAAGAGTATGTTAAATCAAAAAAATATGGCGAACTCATAATGCTAGAGTTTCATAGAGAAAACAGAATGCCATTACACATAAAAGATGTAGGAATAATTTATGATACGTCGGTTCATGATATTGATACTGCAATGTGGCTTTTTGACGATACTCCCGATGTTGTTTTTGCAAGATCTGGAAAGATAAGACATGATCATGAAGATTTTGCAACTATAATGCTTGGCTTCAAGGATAGTAAAGTAGCAATCATTTCATCTAACTGGATAACTCCTACAAGAGTAAGAAAGTTTAATGCAGTATGTGTAGATGCAATAATATCTTCGGATTTTATTTCACAGGAAGTGAAGATTGAGACAAATAACGGGACAGAGATTCCAAGAAAAGATGTAGAAGAACCATTACTTTTAGAGATAAAGAATTTCCTTGCGGCTTGTGAAGGTAAAGAAGAACCATTAGTAAAACCGGAACATGCGGTAAACACAACAAAGATTGCAGAAGCAGCACTTTTATCTAGTCAAAAAGGAACACCAGTTTATCTAGACCTGAAATGAATAAAAAAATGCTTGAGATACTTGCATGTCCAATAGACAAGCATTTCCCGCTTGAAATTTTTGAATCAAATTCTAAAGATCAAATGGTATTGGAAGGAGCAATATATTGTACAAAATGTTCTAGATTTTATCCCATTATAGAAGAGATTCCAATAATGTTGCCTGATGAACTAAGAGACAAAAATCAAGACATAGAATTTTTAAAAAGAAACCAATCCTTGCTACCAGAAAAAATAACTAGACAAGCATCTCCTTGGCATTTGTGATTAATTTGGTAACAAATTTTATCTCAGAAAAAGCAAAGATAGGAAAGAATGTTCGTATATGGCACTTTGCATATGTTGGTGACAATACGGAGATAGGCGATAATGTAAAAATTGGTTCACTTGCACATATTGATTATAATGTAAAGATAGGAGAAAATACTATGATTGAAGGATTAGTTTACATCCCGCCCCTTTCTAGAATAGGAAAAAATGTCTTCATTGGACCCGCGGCAGCTTTAACGAATGATCCATATCCAACAAGCAAGAAACTCATCGGCATTACAATAGAAGATGGTGTCATTATAGGTTCACGTGCTGTTATCAAGGCAGGCATAACTGTTGGCAAAAACAGCGTAATAGCAATGGGGGCAGTTGTCACAAAAGATGTTCCACCCAATATGGTAGTAGTTGGAGTACCTGCAAAAATCAAATACACACGTGAAGAGTATGATAGAAAAAAGAAGAAATGGGAAGGAGGTTAGTTTTTTATTTTTTTATGAAACATCCAGTTCTTTATCTTTGTAAGAACATAAATCCAGATAATTATTAAAATTATTGCAATCACGGCTTTAGCAATAGAAGTATAATACAATTCTAAAGGACCAACTGTAACATATCCCTCTATTGAGATCATGGATGTGAAGACAACTAATAAACCGCCTCCAATTATGATTAAAATCCACATTATAAAGATAAATGAGAAAATGGTATAATTTTTCATATTTTAATTCCCATCATAAATGCAGTGATAATTGCAAGAGATGCAGAAAATAATGCCAGTTTGAAAATAACTAAGACAATTTGTTTTTCAGTCAGTGGACCTGCTGCAAGAATGAGGCGTAGAAGTGTAATTGGTGCGTCTTTATCGCTGGTAGCCATGAGTTTAAAATCAGAAGTAACAGCAGTGGGATTTTTTATCTGCCTGTGTTCTACTACGTGTTTTACACTAGATAAAAATAAAAATGAATTTATCACAGCTGGTAAGAGTGCTATTGCGGCAACAATTTCAACGTGACCGAGTATTGCTATCACACCATACATTGCACCAAGAGTTAAGGCACCTGAATCTCCTGGAAATATACTACTAGGAAATTTGTGGTATTTGTAAAAAGCTAATGAAACAAATCCAAGTGGTAGACTTGCTATTGCAATTTCATAATTCTGCATTATAAAAAGAGAGATAGTCAGTGCAAAGCTTGCAATAGTCATGAAACCGCTTGCAACACCATTTAAAACATCAATTGAATTGATAGTGTTACCAGTTATTGGAATTATGAATATTATTAACGCCAGATAAAGTGCTGGGATTTTAAATGAACCAAAAAGTGGAAATGCGAGATTTGAGTCATATGCACCTAGAAAGATAATTGGAATAGCAGAAGCAGCAAGAGCCAGTGGTTTGAACCATCCCCCGAGCGCCTTTCTGTCATCAATTATTCCAACTACAAAAGCAAGTGAAGTAGTAATGAGAATAGTGATTATTGCAGTAGTTGGAAAGAAGGCGTATAACGTAATCTCTGAAGCGACGATTCCAATTAAGATTGATGGACCGCCAGGTCTTGGTATCATAGCTCCACCTTTTCTATGATAGTCTTTTACTGTGAGGTTTCTTTTTTCTAGCGCACGTATTAAGAATGGAGTTATTACATAAACTGAAAAAAATGCTACAATTGAAACCAGTATAGCTGGGACGATTTGATCAAACATTATGATACATTTTGTAGTTTTGCCTTGATATTTTCTGCAAGAGATGAACCTATCTTGTCTATTTTTGCCAAATCTTTTATCGGAATTTTAGACAAATCACTTAGGTTTTTGATGTTATTCTTGTATAATATACGTGATCGCATCCTGCCAATTCCACGTATCTTAACCAGTTCGGTAAGTTCTTCTTTTATTCCGTAAGAAATTCTTTGCCTTAGAATATTCAATTCGTCAAGAATATCATCTCGTGATTCAAGTTTAGCAAGTTCATATAATGAATACACAAGCCAATCACTAGTTTCTGCCATTCTATGCATATCACCTGATTCTATTCCCAAATTATCTGAAAGGAAAATTTCGCTTGATTCATTTATCCACGCATGTGTGGCTAGAAGACTTCTTGAACATTCATACTCTGAAATGGATTCAATTAATTCTGATACGTGATTTTCAAGTAATGTACCTATAGTTTCATAATCTTTGTTACGCAAAGAAAATTTAGGGAAAAAGTCTTCACAGTTTGTAATAAGATGGAGAAATCCAAAAGTATGATTTTTACGCTTTGAAGTTTTTTGTAATGCTTTCCTAAAAGAAATAGCTGTTAGTGGATCAATGTAAAGCATAGAAGTCTTTTTACCAAATTCGGTTGCTACAAATCTGCATCCTTTTTCTTTTATCATATCTTCTAACTCAAGATAATCCAATGTAATTTGTATCTTGAATTTTATAGTAGGTTTTCTTATTTGAGAGCCTGCTAGAGTTTCTACAAAAAAATCGATTATCTCATCCTTTTTTATTCCAGGACTAGTAGATACTAAACTCAAGACGTGCATTCTTAGTGCTCTGTCATCTGTAAGTTTTGATAATATTGGTTCTGGAGTTCCATTTACATAATAATCAAGCAGTTCATCGCTGTTAGAATTTCCAACAATTATCGCTTCACCAAATTTGTCATATTGTGGTCTTCCTGCTCTGCCACAAAGCTGTTTGTATTCAAGAACGCTGATAGGTTTGTTTGCACCAAATTTTGCATCATATCTATTTATGCTTGATATAATCACACGTCGTGCTGGCAGATTTACTCCTGCTGCAAGAGTTGTGGTGGATGCAAGTAATTTTATTTTTCCATTCCTAAATTCTGATTCTATTATTTCACGACATTTCTGATTAAGACCAGCATGATGAAATGCTACTCCTTTTTTTATAAGTGTGGCAAGATTTTTGACAAGATCGGTATGTTCGTTGGTTCCAAGTATTTGTTGTGATATTTTATCAAGTTGATTTTTTTCATCTTCGTCAAGATTTTTACTTACAACATCAGAGGCTTTTGCTGCAAGAGTAGCAGAACGTGCTCTTGTTTCTGCAAATAGAATCGTCTGGCCTCCATTTTTTATAGAATCTATACCAAGATCTACTGAAGGTCCTCTCATACTTGTCTCAACTTCAAACTTTTTTCCATTCTGCATTCTTACTGTTCCACCATCATAGACTCCTTCCCATAGTGGTACTGGCCTCCAATCATTTTCTACCAAATCACAGCCGATCCATGAAGAGATTTCTTTTGCATTTGTAACAGTGGCACTTAAAGCAAGAATCTGTGGTTTTTGTTGCAGTAACTTTAGTTTGGTCAAAACGATTTCAAGTGTTGGACCCCTATCTCGATCACCAAGAAGGTGTACTTCATCAGCAATAAGAAGACTTATGTCATTAATCCATTCTGCACCATGTCTGATAAGCGAATCCATTTTTTCGTTTGTAAGTACGATTATATCGCTTTTTTCAAGATTTTTGTCTGCATTATCAAAATCTCCCGTCGATATTTGTGCTCTTATCTTCCTTCCAAAATCTACAGATTCTAATTTTTGAAATTCAGAAAATTTTTCTGCTGCCAGAGCACGAAGCGGACTAAGATATACTATCTTTCCTTTTTTACTGGAAAGATGATTAATCATGGCAAGTACTGCGATTAGTGTTTTTCCACTTGCAGTTGGTGCAGATACAAGTATACTTTTTCCTTCTAGGATTCCTGCATTTACACTATCTTCTTGGGTTGGATAAAGTTCTTCATATCCAATTTTATGTAGAAATTCAATTGCAGTTTTTGGTAAGTTAAGATCCGATACTTTCATACTCGGTTATAATGACCGGGTTTTGATTCATAAATAGCTGACTCACGCTGGAGTTTTTTGATATATTTGCGTGCTTCTTCTTCAGTGAATTTGCCTGTTTTTACTAGTTCCTTAACAAATGTTTTCTCTTCAACTGGCCTTTTTTCGTCACCCTCAAGTGATTTCATAACATCCATGAATAGTTGCATCTTAGAGACCTCACTGTGTGGCTTGCCTTGGAGTACACCCAGATCAACCTGACCAGTATTGACATCTACACCTGCATCTTGCAACATGCTTTCTATTAAGAAAATAGCACGTTCCGCATCTTCTGCGTCAACCTCATTTTTCATTAATAATCTGGCCCTAGCAGTAGATAATCTGATCAATCCTTCAAGCTGCCTTGGGGTTACCGTTATCATTCCTTCAGATTCAACATTTCTCATTTTCATATAATATTCCAGAATTTTGTCTTCAGCTTCTTTCGTTAGAACCGGTTCTATTTTTTTAACATATGAAAGATATTTTGTGAGGATGTCTACATCGACTAGAGATTTTGTATCATTGACAGAGCTTCTATGAAGATTAAGTATGTGTTTTGCTATTCTGGTATCCTTTTCTTTTGATGGCACATCCCTAACTACAAAAATGAGATCAAATCTTGTAAGCAATGGGATTGGAAGATTTACGTTTTCTGTAATATTTTTGAATGGATCATATTTTCCATACATCGGGTTTGCTGCTGCTAAAATTGAAGTTCTTGCATTAAGTGTAGCGACAATACCTCCTTTTGCAATGCTAGCAGATTGCTGCTCCATGACTTCGTGTAGTGCACTTCGATCTTCTGGTTTCATTTTATCAAATTCATCAATACAAACTAAACCTTGATCTCCAAGAACAACAGCACCTGCTTCTAACATCATAATACCTATCTTATCTCGTACTACGGCTGCAGTAAGTCCAGCTGCTGTTGAACCTCTACCAGAAGTATACAGTCCTCTAGGTGCAACTCTTGCACAGAATTTTAGCATCTCACTTTTTGCAGTGCCAGGATCTCCAACAAGAAATATGTTAATGTCACCACGAATTTTTGCCCCATCTGCAAGAATTCGTTGCGTTGAACCTACAATCAAAAGTAAGATTGCTTCTTTTATGATATCATGTCCGCTGATGTGTGGAGCAAATGAAGCAATTAATCTGTCATAAATGTCAGGGATCTTTCCAAGTGATTTGATTATTTTTTCTTCATCTGGTGATATTTCTTCTCGTTCTGTACTTCTGGAGGCTTTGGTTCCCCTGCCTCCCAGAAATTCAATATTATTTCCTTGTATTCTTAGTCTATAGATCCCACTTTTACCACGCATAGATGGTATGTGTTCTTGTTCAATTCGAACGATTCCTGTAAGTATTATACGATCTCCAGGCCTTGCGTTATCAACTAAATCTTGGAGTACAGTAACATCTACGTAATGCGGCAATTGACCAGGAGGCAGATCTTCTGGTAGTTCCTGTAGTCGAACCATCTGAAAATCTATGAATCTGCTCTTTTCTGGACTAAGTTCAAGATTTCTGTGAGTACATTTACCATTACTACATTTCAAAGGCTCATTGAATTCAAGTCCTTTTTCATGAATTACTGTAGTTGGATGACCTTCTGGACATACATAGACAAGTTCCTTTGCCAGAGGTTTTATCTCTGAGGATCTTACAACCATTCCTGAAACGCTTGTCATTTTTCCAATGATTTCCGCGTTTATCTCACGCAAACTACGCTGAGCAGGATAATTTGCTATTCTTACTCTGACATCATGTTGTATTTTTTCTGCATATTGAGGAAATCTTTCTTTAAGAATACTCTTTATTGCATTTGCAAATACATTCAACATTTCATCAGGATCAGTGTTAAACACAGATTCTATCTCTGGGTGTGATACTAGATCATTATAATCTACTACAAGATATTGAATTTTCTTTGACATCATCTGGTCAATTTCTTCTACATATTTGTAAGCGCCTGATTTGTCCTTAAATTGAGTCAAGAATTCTTTTATTTGATCTAAGCGTTTTCCTTCTGATGGTCTGGGTTCGGAAAGGGCTGTCATTTTCTATCACCTAAGATTTGTTTTTTAAAGTCTACACTCTGTGCACGTATTGCATCAAATAAAGCACGTTCTTCTATAGATAATTTTTTTGCAAGATCAGATGTCATTTTTGATGAGTCTGCCAGTACAATTATTTTTCCTTGTCTTTTTCTCATAAGTGTATTTAACATACTTTCTACTTTATCCAGATCTTGTTGTGGTAGTCTCTGCACATATGATCGTACTTTTATGTAAAAATCAGTATCAAGTGTAGAAAGATCAAAGTCACCTTGCACGTTTTCCTTTACCAATGCCTGCTTTAAGGCTACAATCATATCAGTATCTTGAACATCTACAAGTTTTTCAGATGCTAGTACATCCGCTACCCAACGTGGTATGTTAATAATTTCTCCGTGTTTTGCATCAATAGATACATCAGATGCATCTACTTTGATATCGTGATTAAAGGTCACTTTAACGTCCTGTAACCTGTATCCTATAGTATGTACTTGGACTAGATCTGAAATCTCCATTGTGCATGAAACTCTATTCTAGGATTTAATGGGATCGATCGATCAATTCCGTTAACAAATAGCTTTGATCATTTGATCTTAGCCGTAATTTTATTAGTGAGAGAGAAAGGTAACAGCGTATGACTGAGGCTGCAATGTGGGTAGAAAAATATCGTCCAGCAAAGCTTTCTTCCATAGTAAATCAAAAAGAAGTCATAGGTAGCCTAAAATCACTTTTAAAAAATACATCCGAAATGCCACATCTTATGTTTTCTGGCTCAGCTGGAGTTGGAAAGACAACTGCTGGTATGTGTCTTGCACGGGAAATACTTGGAGACCATTGGAAAGACCATACTCTTGAGCTTAATGCATCTGATGAACGTGGTATAAACATGGTAAGAGATAGAGTGAAGAAATTTGCGAGGTTTTCAGGATTCGATACAAAAATACCATTTAAAATAATAATTTTAGACGAAGCTGATGAAATGACTTCTGATGCACAGACAGCTTTACGTAGAATTATAGAAGATACGGCAAGATATTGTAGATTTATTTTAATTGCAAATAACATATCAAAGATTATAGAACCGCTTCAAAGTAGATGTGCAGTATTCAAGTTCACGAGGATTGCAGAAGATGATGTGATATCATATCTTGAAGAAATCTCCAAAAAAGAAAAAGTGAAGTTTGATCAAAAAGGACTCAAAACAATCTATAGTTATTCAGAAGGCGATATGCGTCATGCCATAAACATATTACAAGCAACAGCAAGTCTTGGAATAGTAAACGAATCAAATGTAAAAACATCAGCTGGTCTTTCAAAAGTAGATGATGTTGGCGAAATTCTTAAACTAGCAATTGCAGGAAAATTATCTGATGCCAGAAACAAAATGATAGAGATAATCAAAGTGTATGGTATGTCGGAATCAGACTTTCTTAAATATCTAAATGAAGAATCTTACAAGATAAAGACTGGAAAACTAGATGAGGTTTTAGAGGCAATAGCAAAATATGATTATAGATTAATTATTGGTGCAAATCCAGAAATTCAGCTTTCTGCACTTTTAGCAGAACTTGGAAGAATAGGAAAATAATAGCGCAGAGAGAGGGATTTGAACCCCCGCGTGCTTGCGCACATAGGCTCTCAAGGCCCACGCCATGCCGGGCTAGGCGACCTCTGCAGATTTGTTTCATAAAAACTAGTTAAAATTTGTTTAAGATCTTTTGATACTTGATCGGTAAAGGAGACAGAAAATTATCAGACATTAATTATACCTACTTTAACTAGATATTGAATTCCTGACGCAAAGTCCTTGTCACCAATGGAACCTTCTGACCACCATTTAGCATTGTTTCTAACCCAGTCAGGAATCTTGATGTCCTGCGTGGGTTGTTCATTTTCGGTTGTAGGTATTTTGATGATTCCTTCTTTAATCATAAACTGAATTCCTGACGCAAAGTCCTTGTCACCAATGGAAGCTTCTGACCACCATTTAGCATTGTTTCTAACCCAGTCAGGAATCTTGATTTCTACATTGCCAGCATGATCCATTCCTACATGAATTTGACTCGTAAATGTTATAGGCGTATCAATAAATTGTCGTGGTGTATCTATGGTTACAACTGTAGCTTTTAATGTATAAATTGCATTTTCGGAAAATATGTTTTGCATGACTTGGATATTGCTACCATAATCTTTCATCCATCCTCCAAGAAAAGGTTCTGTCGTAGCTTTGATTTGTTTCCTGTTAGGTTCATCAAATGGTTTGTATTTGAAATCAATTGTAATTTGCCCATTTTCATCATAAAAAAGTTCATTCATGAGATATTTGTCAATCCCATTTTTGGAGATAGCAAGTTGTACTGATACATGTTTGAAATTTTGATCATTAGTCTTGTCATAAACCGACATTGTTAACGTAAAATCTTCATTAGGTTTGATACTATCTGGAAATACAAAATCCATCACAGCGACCCTATTTCCAAGTGTAGCGGGCGGATTTTCATGATGCTGTGCAAATGAAGGTGTGACAAAACCTAAAATTAATAAAAATAGAATTAAAAAAAATGATTTTTTCATGTAAGAAGCTGGCACATATGTCATTTATTTATTGTTTTTCTGTGTACCAATGTTTATATCTAAAAGTATGATTTTTAGTACATTGCCTGAAAAAAAATTAAAATCAATTTCGGTCTTCATACCAGAAGAAGTGGTTTGTGCAAGTTTAGAAAAATTCGGATTTGTGCAAGAAGATAGTGCAACTACATCAAGCGATGGAAAATTCTGGAAAAAGATGCTATATGTAAAAGGGGAGGAAGCAGTTTCTGTATCAGAGGAGCTTGGAGACTATTGGCCAAAAGATCCTATAATATCAATATGCGGTTTACCCAGTACAATTAAGACGATTTTAGGAGACTTGGATGCCGTCATTTGAATGCAATGAGACTCAGTTTGTAGAAAATATTAGTCGCCTTTTAGACTCTGAGAATAAATTCGTCGTAAACAGAAGAGTTCAGGTTTATGATGATAGAAGATACGGGCCAACAGGAATGCCTGATGAGGTATTCATGCAATTTTCTTCAATTCTTACTAGAAAAGGTCAGAGATCATCAGTATATGCCAAAACACATTTTCTTGATGATTATCATCATAAAGTCTATTTTTTACAGGATTTGCTTCATTCTTCTTCCAAATTAAAATATCCAATTTTACACATCCCATATTATAAAGTGGAATACTCCTTTAGAATTTGGGGAAATTCCTACCATTATAGTTTTGATGTGTTATTCAAACCAAAAATTTCTATTGAACAAAAAAAAATTACAAAGAAAATGGATCCACGAATCGGAGAAGAATCAGTCATGTTAATTCATGTTCTACAGTTTGAACCACAACAAGAAAAAATGCTTTCAATAAATCTACCAAAGAAAGTACTCATATTAGATTTTAAAAAGGCAAATAATCCTTTAGAGAACTGAAAAAAAATAAGGAAAATGAAAAGAGTTTTAGTGATGTGCGTGTGGATTAGCAGAACCACTGCCTAGTACCTGGTATGTTCCTGCAGCTTTATCATGGAATTCCATATTCGCCTGATCAACCTTGACTGCTAGTGGAGGACAAACAGAAACACATGCCATACACCAAATGCAGTCATGCTCTCGTATTGGATCAGCCTTGTCTGAACGATCTAATCTTTCTTCCTTTACAGTCGTACCAGTTCCATCAAATGTTTCGTTAATTGCCTTAATTGCAGGAATGTCTTTTTCGGTTCTGTACCATTGAAAGACTTGTACTGGACAAGCTTCAATACATGCACCATCTCCAACACAAGCATCCCAGTCTACTGCGACCATTGTACCACTAACACCAAGCGGTTCTATTTTTTCACCATGGGCTTCATATGCAGCTATACATGCAGGATCTTCCGCTGCTTCTGCCAATCTACCTGGACCCCATACAAAGTGAAAGTGTTCACCATCTGAATGCTTTATTTTTCCAATTACTTCAAGTCCTTTTGGAAAATCTTCTGCTATTGGCATGAAAATTTATCGCCTAATATGTTATTTAAACTTAGACAAAATTAGTTCAGACTAATTAAGATGGCGATCTCTTTATCATGAATTTCTATATTTGCCTGATCAACTTTGATTGCTTTTGTAGGACAAACTTCAACACATGCCATGCACCAAATGCAATCAGCCTCTTTGACTGGATTAGCTTTATCGGTATAATCTGCACGATCCCTTCTCAGCACCTTTCCAGGGTTTTTGTACCATTCAAATACCTTAACTGGACAGCTCATAAGACAGACACCATCCGCAATACATGAATCCCAGTCTACTGCTACAAAAGTTCCGTGAATTCCTATGGGTTTGATTTCCTCACCTCTTATAGCATAATCTGCTTTTACATTTTCATCAGAGACGGCTTCTGCTAATCTACCAGGACCCCATACAAGATGATAGTTATCACTTAGTGGATCCTTGAATTTTCCAACAACGGTATGATTTTTTGGAAAGTTTGGATCTATTGGCATTTGTAGTTCACACTTTAGCTTATCAATTAATGTGTATTTAAGATAAATTCATATCTTCACTGCCTTTGTTTTATTTATTGGGGATTTTCAAATATGATGTTTACAGAAGTCCTAACATAGGGATTTACAGCAAGACTAACGATAGTTTTGTCTTTATTCCAAACGGTTTTGCAAAAACAAAGGCAAAAAATCTTGCAGAGTTTCTAAAGACTGATTATATTTTCACATCAGTAGCAAATACAAGATTACTTGGACCTCTCATGGTAGTTAACAACAATGGTATAATATTACCTCGTACTGCTCTTGAAGAAGAACTTTCATATTTAAAAAAATCTACAGGACTTAATGTTGACATCTTAGATACAAAACACAACGCGCTTGGAAATTTGATTTGTGCTAACGATAAAGGAGGAATAATGTCGCCCATGATTCCGACCGAGTTTATAAAAAAAGTTGAAGACACACTGGGAATCGAAATAATACAGAGAAAAGTAGCTAAGTATCATCAAGCGGGAGCTATGGCAGTTGCTACATCACGTGGAGGGATTGTTCATCCCGATACAGAAGAGAAGGACATCAAAATCATGTCAGAAGTATTAGGAGTACAACTTGAGGCTGTAACTATAAACGCTGGTATACCTTATGTTGCTTCAGGAATTTTGGCAAACAACAAATCTCTTGTGGTAGGTACACTGACAAATGAACCAGAACTTGTTATGCTAACAAGAGCTTTTAAAATTGAAGATTAGATTGTGGATTAGACAATAAAGATTCAAGACCAATTTGTTTTTCGGTTCCATCTTTCATGTTTCTAATTACTACAGACTTTGAAGAATATTCTTTTGGTGCCACAATGATAGTATATTGTGAATTTGATGCCATTTCCATTTGCTTTTTTAGTGGTTTACCACCAAGATCGGTTTCTGCTCGTATTCCTTTTTGTCTTAGTTGAGAAACAATATTTAATGCAATTTTTTGTAGCTCAGCATTAACAAATGCAACCCAAACTTGCAGTGTTTTTGTACTAACAATAACACCTTGTTTTTCTAGAGAAAATGCGATGCGTTCTACACCACCAGCAACGCCGGTTGCACCAAGATCAGATCGTCCAAAAGCCTTTGTAAGAGTATCATATCTTCCACCACCTACAAGTGCACCAAGATCGGAATTACTGTCAAAGGCCTCAAATACAATACCAGAATAGTAATCAAGACCTCTTACAATTCCAAAGTTTATCTTAACATTATTAACTTGCCTATTTTTTAATGAAGTAAATAATTCACATAGTTTGTCCCAATTTTTTAGTTGCTTTACGTCAAATTTTCTTTCTATTTCTTCTGGGGTACCCTTAATTTGAGAAAACTCTAGAATTTTTTCTAGTTCTGAAGAAGAATATCCTTTTTCCTCATATTCTTTCATAATTTCTTGTTTTTTCTTTTTTTGAATCTTATCTACTGCTCTAAGTATATCGCTCACAAGTTCAGCTGAATTAGATTTGAAAACTTGGTGTATGTATGATTCTATAAGCTCACGATCACAAATATCTATGACAATATTTCGTAATTGTAGATTAGAGAGAAATTTTGATGTGAATTCAATTATTTCAGCATCAGACTCCAGATTTGGCTGGCCATAAATTTCTACATCCCATTGATGAAAGAATCGGTATCTGCCTTTTTGTGGTTCGTCATATCTCCATACACCACCAAAAGCAGATAACTTTGCAGGCAATTTCATTGATTTTTGTGAAACTGCATATCTAGTTAGACCTATAGTAAAATCAAATCTAAGTGCAACATCACGATCTCCTTTATCCTTAAAATAATAAATTTCATTTTTTATAGATGGGCCGCTCTTTGTTTCAATTACAGAAAGTAATTCAATTGGTGAAGACTCCATGAATTGAAAACCAAAAAGATTTGAGGTTTCAATAAATTTCTGTCTGATGTATTCTATTTTTGAAGCCTCATCAGATTCGATATCTCTCATTCCGCGTGGTAGTTCCAAATTCAAAAATCACTCTCGCTCCAATGCATTTAGACCTTTCTTCATAATTGTTGGTACTACCATATGGTATAGTTTACAATGAATTAATAAAAGATGGCCTTACAGCCATTCAATGGGGTACCGATATCTTGAACATACAACAGATGCCTTCATCGAAGTTACTGCAAATACACTTGAAGAAGCTTTTGAAAATGCAGGCATTTCAGTGGTAGATACAATAGTAGATATCAAATTAGTTGAAGAAAAGATAGAAAAGAAAGTTGAAGTAAGTGGAAAAGATCTGAATAATTTACTTTATAATTGGCTTGAAGAGATAATTATAGTTACAATAACAGAAGGCTTTGTAACAAAGAGGTTTTTTGTTAAATTGGAAAAAAGTAATGGTTACAAACTTGTAGCAATATTAAATGGTGAAGAGATTGATGTTGAAAAACATCATTTTAAGGTGGAGATTAAGGCACCAACGTTTCATCTTATGGAAATAAAACAGGATAAACAGGTAGTAATGAGATTCCTGCTTGATTTATAACTAAATTATTAAATATGAATTATATCTACACTTGATCTTCGCATGGCAGATAAAGAAATTGGTGATATAATGAAAAAGAAATTGGCAGAAATGACAAGCCATAAGGAACCAGAAATACAGGAATTGACAGATGTGAATTTTGATGATGTAGTTTCTAGCGATACACCGATTCTAGTAGATTTTTGGGCAACTTGGTGTGGTCCATGTCAGTTTATGCTTCCAATATTTAGTAGACTAGCAAAGAAATACAAAACTATCAAATTTGCTCGTGTAAACGTCGATGACGCGCAAAGTGTTGCTGCAAGATATGGAGTTTATGCAATACCTACATTTCTCATGTTCAAAAGTGGTCAAGTAGTAGATAAGGCAGTGGGGGCAGTTGGCGAACCGGGTCTCAATATGCTTGTCCAGAAATATTCCTAGTAACCGTACATTGGGTTTAGTTTTCTTTGTATCGTTGTTATTTCTTGTAATACTTGAAATTCTTCTGGACTTAATTTATGTGAAAATCTTTTGAGAAGAAGTTTTGCTTCAGGCGCAGGTGGAAAAGAATACAAGATTTCTTCTTCTGAAATTTGTCTGCCTATAGTTATGTTTTGAATTGAAACAGCTACTTCTTGATCTTTTTTTGCCATATTAACACTTTTTCCATTATCTTGAATTTGATGTAATGTTCCAATTTTTTTACCTTCTGCATTCATTATAGGGACTTTTTGTCTTAATGTGCCAACATTAATTTTGACTCCAAAAACAGCAGGATTACTTTTTCGAAATACATAGCCCTTTAGAAAGGTGAACTTACAAACAGGTGTTAACTCTTCAAGAATTGCGTTCTCTTCATTTGCAGTGTCTTCTTCTACCCAATGCGTGTAATTATCAACTAAACTGTAAATGACTTGATCATGAAAAATTCTGACATGATTTGCGTCAGCTTCTTCCTGTGCATCCTCAAGAATTTTAACATTGAAAGAGATTACAACACCAAGATGTCTGTCTTTTTCTTTTATAGATAGGGCTTCAACAACGTCACGTCGTGTAACAGGACCAATGTCGGCCATTGCAATAGGTAGGTTTTGACGTTTTAGCATGTCAGTTAATGCTTCTAGCGAGCCTATAGTATCACATTTAAGAATGACTCCTTTTGTGTCAGTTTTGATAAACACTGATTTCATCTCAGACTCAATCATCTTTTTGAGATCTTCAATCTCAGTTTCATTAGTTGTTGCATACACTGGACTACCAGGTAAAACACCGTCTAGATCGGGGGAGACTATTTTGATACCGGCTGCAGCAATTACCTCATTAACAGGTCTGAATTTGTCTCGCGGATCTCGCATTTCATCAAGCGGTTTTGGTAAAAGCAATGCCTTGGCTTTAGTAGTGATCACCGAATCACGTTTGGCAAGCACTATGGTATCTCCTTTTTTGAGCATACCGTCAATTAGGATGATGTTTGCAGTTACTCCCAATCCAACTTCGTCTTTGACTTCAAGTACTATACCTCTAGTTGATTTTTCTTTCTGTTCAAGTTTTTTTTGCATGTATTGTTGAGTCAGGCCAACCAATACAGCAAGTAATTCTGGAATCCCTTCTCCACTTCTAGCGCTTACTGGAACTATTGATATTTCTTTTGTAAAATCCTTTACTCTGTAAAATGCTTCTGAGTTATAACCAAGAATAGAGAGAGTTCCTACAACATTGTATAGCAATTCGTCAAGTGCAGTTTGTACGTATGGATCTTGCTCTTTTATTGATTGTGACGCAAACAATGTTTTTGGTTTTTTCCAACCTTTAATCATGTCTATCTTATTTAGTGCTATTACAAATGGAACCTTTCTGCTCTGTAATATTTTCAAACTTTCATTTGTCTGGGGTTGAAATCCTCGATTTACATCCACTACCAAAATTGCAATGTCAGCTGCTGAACCACCACGTGCTCTAAGGTTTGTAAATATCTCGTGACCTGGTGTATCAATTACTAGGAGACCGGGAATCTCACTCTGCCCTCCACTTAGTTTTGCAAAAAGTGATCCACAAATATTTTTGATTGTATCAGATGGAAGGAAGCTTGCACCAATATGTTGTGTTATACCGCCAGCTTCTCTACCTTGAACTCCAGTTCCACGTATTTTGTCAAGTAGCGAAGTCTTACCAGAATCTACATGTCCTAGAACTGCTACAATTGGTTGTCGTATTTGCAACCTCTTTCACTTGAATACTACAGATACTTCCTTTTCAAAACTTTCCTTAGAATCTGATGCATGGATTATGTTATCAGTAAACCCAAGACCAAAGTCTCCTCGTATAGAACCAGGAACTGCCTCAAAGGATTTGGTGGAACCTATCATTAGTCTTGTGGTTGCTATAACATTACTGCCTTCGATAACAGCAGCCACTACTCTTCCAGATGTTATAAAAGATACAAGTTCTTTAAAAAATGGCTTTGAATTATGTACAGAATAAAACTCTTCTGCCATTTCTTTAGTAAATGTAAACATCTTTAATTTGACTATCTTGAGTCCTTTATTCTCAAATCTGGTTAAAATCTGACCAACTATTTTTCTCTCTACGCCATCAGGCTTTACTATGAAAAGCGACTGCTCCGTCATTTACTTTTTGACCTTTATTCCGCCTTTAACGTATTTGTTCGTCCACTTGAGTCTTCTTGGGTCACGTTTGAGTACAAGCATGTTTTTTTTGCATTTTGAAGAACAAAACCAGAAAACAGTTCCATCATTTTTAACAAGCATTGTACCAGAACCTTTTGCTACTGGACGATTACAAAAGCTGCATGGTTTTACTAGTATGCTCAATCTATAATCACTTTATTTTCCTTGCTTCTCGTTCTGTTTCTCTTAACATCAAAATGTCAGACATTCTTACAGAACCTTTTACATTTCTTGTTAGAATTCTTCCTTTATCTTTTCCGTCCATTATTTTTACTCTTACTTGAATTACTTCTCCCGCAATTCCAGTTCTACCTACAATTTGTATAACTTCTGCGGGAATTACTGTTTCATGAGTACTCATTTACTAGCTTGACCGCCTTTAAGGTCTGAAAGTGATGCTATTATTTGATCAACGATATGTTGTGCATCGCCTGCATCCAATATTGCAGCTGCTGCTGACGTAACATCTATTCCAAGTGCCTTACCTAGTTCTTGTTTGCTGGGTACAAATGCATATGCTGCACCACGTTCCTCGCAGAGTATTGGAAGGTGTGCCACTACTTCTGGGGGTTCCACATCCTCAGCAATTATCACAAGTTTACTTATTCCACGTTCTATTGCCTTTGTGACTTCGTTGGTACCTTTCTTTACTTTACCACTCTGATGAGACACTCTAAGTGCCTCATAGATTGGACTGACCAAGTCATCAGGTACTTTAAACTTTACATAATAGGGCTTAGCCACATGTATCACCCAAAGGGATCATTTCCATCCCTAGAGTGCTTTCAATTGGTTTTAAAAGTGTTATCTGACAAGAATTGATTTTATTTTTTCCATATATTTTGTAAACAAAACGTCAAGATTTTCCTGCGAGTCGGATTCTGCATAAATTCTGACTATTGGCTCGGTTCCACTTGGTCGTACCATCACCCAATTTGATTTATCAAATATGATTTTGATGCCATCGGTTGTATCTTTTTTGTGATCTTCCTTCTTGAGCATTTGAATTATCTTTGTAGCATCATCTTTAGTACATTCTACTTTACCTTTTGTTGTAAAGGAAGAAGGTAAAAGTGCTAGTTCATCAGATATGGATTTTTTAGAAGCGGCAAGTAAATCTAATGCTATTGCCATAGTCATAGCACCATCACGAACTTTATTGTGTTTTCCATACATGAACCCACCGTTTTCTTCAAATCCTATCAATGCTTTTGTAGATACCATTTCACGTGAAACTTCAACACTACCTACTTTTGTTCTGATCACTTTTGAATTTGAGCCTGCAGCAATATCTTCAATTCGTGACGTTGAATTCATTGTTGTTACAATTTTGGATTTTGGATTTTTTTCTAAGAGGAATCGTGAAAGAAGTAATGCAGATCTATCACCAGTCAAAATTTCTCCTGTGTTATCACAGAAGATACTTCTATCGCCGTCACCGTCAAATGCAACGCCAAGATCTGCTTTAGATTCAATAACAGTCTTCGAAAGAATGTGTAGGTTTTGTGGAGTTGGCTCAGAACCTCTTCCTGGAAAAGAACCATCAATGTTTTCATTGATTGTTATCACTTCACACCCAAGTTCCCTACAAAGTTGAGGGGCTGTGACTGCTTGTGCACCGTTGCCTAGATCTAACACTATTCTGAATTTTCTTGATTTTATTTTCTGTGTATTAACTTGAGATTTTATACCTTTCAGATACGTTTCAACTGTGTTTTCTATCTTTTTTGTGATACCTAATTTTCGTGTAGCTAATTTCCAATTTTTTTTAAAGTAAATTTCTTCGACTTTGAGTTCATCATCTCTTGAAATTTCTACTCCATCTTTTGCAGTTGGTTTTATTCCGTTGTATTGTGGGGGGTTATGTGATGCGGTGATCATTATTCCACCTTGATAACCAAGATTTTTTGTAGAATATTGTAAACAGGGAGTAGGAATCAATCCTGCTATTGCACAATCAAACCCTGCTGAATTTAATGAAGAACAAACAATTTTTGAAACTATAATACTTGATTCTCGTCCATCATATCCTACAAGGATTGGTCCTTTTCTGAAATAGGTTGCAAGAGATAATGTAATTTCAGATGCAAAATCTAGTGTGAATGTTTCTCCAAAAATTCCCCTAATTCCGTTGGTTCCAAATAGTTTTGCCATTTTGCTAGTCTATCAACAATAGATAAATTTGTCTTAAAAGGCATGGTGCATGCGGGAGTTGCCAAGCCTGGTCAAAGGCGCAGGGCTTAGGACCCTGTCTTTTAGGAGTTCGTGGGTTCAAATCCCACCTCCCGCACTTATTTTATAATGCAGAGCTGTTGCTCTTTGTGATTAGCAAAGTGTACATTGCAAAAGTCCTTTGAACATTCATAACAGTGCCAACCTCCAATTGTAGAACACACAGAACAAATCCTCACAGGATTGTTATGATCATAACTATTACCTCTGCCACGAGTTTTGTTTGAACCCTTGGTTCTATCCATTATTTTCCCTCATCTGGTATAAAATTGAAAAATTCAGATTCTTCATTCACTCACGCATTATGGAATTTGATTGCATGTTGCATACACACATTATCTAAGTACGAGGTATTCTAAATGGTTATTTAAGCATTAATAAAGTACGATCTTCAAACAAATTTAGAATGAGTAAAACAACTGTAGAGATTACTGTAGTAGGAAAGGATCATGAAGGAGTAGTTGCCAGTTTTACTAATTTCATATTTCAAAGAGGTGGCAACATTGAGAAAATAAATCAAAATGTGGTCAAGGGATTGTTTGGAATGTATCTTGAAGCATCATTTACACAAAAAATTGACATAAAAAAATTTGATCATGAAGTGGAAGAGTTAGCAAAACGCTTGAAGATGGAAGTTAATACACATCATGAAGCTGTTCTTAGAAAAAAAGTAGCCGTACTTGTAACAAAAGAATCTCATTGTCTTGAAGCCATTTTAGAAGCCAGATCAAAAAATCAACTAAAAGGAGAGATCAGTGTAATAATAGGCACAGAAAACACACTTTCTCCATTTGCAAGAAAAGCAAAAATTCCAGTTGTATTAGTAAATGATGCAGATCAATCAAAAGCGGAAGAAAAGATCCTTGCCATAGTAAAACGATACAATGTGGACTTGATAGTTCTAGCAAGATACATGCGTATTTTGTCTCCAAATTTTGTTTGGAGATATCCAAATAGAATTATTAACATACATCCATCATTGTTACCTGCATTTCCAGGTGCCTTTGCATATATGCAAGCGTATGAGCGCGGCGCTAAGATAGTTGGATGTACCGCCCACTATGTTACTGAAGATTTGGATCAGGGACCAATAATCTTTCAAGATGCTTTTGCAATTGATACTAATGAAACAGTTGAATCATTGAAAAAGAAAGGTCAAAAAATAGAAGCGAAAACTTTGTTGGAAGCAGTACAGATGCATCTTGAGGGGCGACTTGAGGTTTACTGGGGCAAAGTTCACGTCAAACCTAAGCGATCTAGATGACAGATACGATTCATCTCCAGGATCCTTATCTTAGGAAACTGATAAAAACTAAAAAACAAACTGCTCTCATTCCAGTGGGTTCTATTGAACAGCATGGTCCACATTTACCAATATCAACAGATTCAGATATAGTATCAGAGATTGCACGAAGAATTTCAAAAAGGACAGATTTTTTGATGTTGCCTACAATAAACTATGGAGTTTCATTTGAACATTCTCCTTTTTTTAATGTGAGTGTTACAAAAGCAACACTACAAAAAGTTCTAGTAGAATTATGTATCTCATTATGGAAAAATAAAGTTAAAACTATCGTAATTCTTAACGGACATCATGGAAACCAAGCTGCGCTGTATAACATTCCTAAAAAAGTATGCAGTCTTTCAAAAGGAAAAGTAAAGGTTTTTGTGTTTTCTTACTGGCACTTTATGAAAAGAGATTTTGATCATGCAGGATTTGTGGAGACATCACTTATGCTTGCAATATCAAGAAAAGTCAAGATGAAAAAAACCGTAAAGGGTTTTACTACTGATGGATTTTCTACAAAACAAAAATGGCGAGTAAACAAACTTGCTGCAAAATCTTTCATTTCTGTAACAAGAAATGGAGTGTGGGGTGATCCTAGAAATGCTACTGCAAAAGAAGGTAGCAGAATCTTGTCAGAAATTGTACAAACTTTTCTAAAAGAGTCAAACTTGCCTTACTGACAAAACTCGAAAATTACACCAATGAAATTTTAATATATACCCTCGATACAGAGGGTAATAAGTGAAATAAATGTCAGTAGATATGGCAGTAAAAGTACTGGATGAGAGCCTCAACAAAGTTGTCCTTATCAAACTAAAGGGCGGCAAAGTGATTAGAGGTAACTTACATGGTTTTGACCAACACATGAATCTGCTACTCGAATCATCAGAAGAGATCCCTTCTGAGGGCGAAACAAAGAGTCTTGGAACCATAGTTGTTCGTGGGGACAATGTGGTAATCATATCTCCACCACCAAAGTGATAGTACATGACTAAAGGAACAACATCAATGGGTGGTTATACCAAAAAGCACCCTCACATTAGATGTAGGAGATGTGGAAAAAATTCTTTCCATGCACGACATAAACGCTGTGCTAGTTGTGGATATCCAGATTCTAGAATTAGGAAATATACTTGGATCAAATGGTATACATAAATGCAAGAATTAGTGCTCGTTCTTGGTTCGGTTGCAGGAGCTTGTACTGCGGTTGCAATAGATAAAATTCCAAAACGTAAAAATGATAAATTTGTTTTAAGAGCAAATCCAGTAATAAAAAGTCAGATTCGGTCGTTGGAAATAGAAAAGGACATTCTTACAAAAACTATATCTAGATTATATCAAAACGAATCAGAACTTTCAAAAATTCAACGTGACAAGCTTTTACTCAGATACCAAAATCAGCTTGGACTTGTTATAGCAAAAATTGAAAAACTTGAAGCTGCAAGTAAGCATCCCGACATTGGACCATTAGGCGATGGTTTGGTTACATTAATGGATCAAAAGCTTTCTCAGTTAGATAAAAAATTACATGAAATCTCTTCCAAAATAACAGTAGCTGCCATTACTCCACCTCAGACAATACAACCGGAGTCAATCAAAGTCGCTGTAGAAAAACCTGAGATAAAGAAAATAGAAACAAAGGTTGATCCCTTAAAGGAAAAGATCTATATTCCAATGCCACCCGTCGAAATTCCAGTTACTGAATATCATAGATCAGTAGAGATTATTACACTTACAGAAATTCCAAACAAGATGCCAGAATTTCCTCTAGAATTTGTAAAACCATCTCCTATTGTTCCACCAAAACAAGTCAAGGAGGAAATAATAACAGAACACCACATCGATATAGAAAAACCAAGAATTAGAGAAGTTGAACAAATTATAGAGATGCCAAAACCTGAACCAGTTCAATCTCCTGTTGAAAAGAAGATCCAGATTCCATCAGCAGTAAAGATTCCAGAAGATGAAAAATTGGAAGACGATGACAAAGATATTGATAAGATAAAAAATGAGATAATGAAGGCACTCTCCAAACTTGAGCAAGTAGAGGTAGAATAATTGACAGTGGATGATGCCATAAAGGCATTGTCAAGTGATATACTAAAACTTGTAAATGATAATTATGTTTTAGGACTTGGAAGTGGAAGAGCTGCAACTGCATTAGTCAGGTCACTTTCATCATATCTGAAAGAAAAAAACATCAGAGTAAAAGCAGTGCCTACCTCATTACAAATTAAATTAGAAGCTGAAAAAGGTGGCATCTCCATAATCGAAGCAGATCAAATAGAACACATCGACATTGTTTTTGATGGAGCAGATCAAATTGATGAAGAAAGAAACATGATAAAAGGCGGGGGCGGGGCACTTTTACGAGAAAAGATTCTCATAAACGTAGCAAAAAAAGTGATTATTGTAGCAGATGAATCTAAATTTGTAAAAAAACTAAATCACAGCGTACCGATTGAGGTACATCCATTTGCTCGAAATATAGCTGCAAAACAGATACAAAAGTACGGGGGCAAACCTGTTCTTCGTACCATAGAACGCGGCTACCCGTTTGTTACAGAAAATGGAAACATAATTTTAGATAGTGATTTTGGCGAGATACTAAATCCAGAAGAACTAGCTGAAAAGATCATTCAAATTCCAGGTGTCATAGAAGTTGGCATCTTTACAAGGAAACCAGATATCATATACAAAGTAAAAGAAAATGGAACATTTGATGTATTAACCTAAACAGGTCTTGCAATAAATTTTCCGTATCCTTGTTTGCCTATCACTTTGAAATCTTCTGCCACAACTTCACCTCTTACAAGTGTCTTAACAGGCCAGCCTCTTAGGTTCCATCCATCATATACAGTATAATCTGAAAACCCATCAAGAAGGTGACTTGATACCTTGTTTTCTTTTTTTAGATCCACTAGAACAATATCGGCATCAGAATCTTTTTGTATAATTCCCTTTTTGGGAAACATTCCAAATATCTTAGATGCCTTCAGGCTAGTTAGTTCCACTAGTTGCGGTAGCGTAATTCTGCCCTTGTTTATTCCCTCACTCATCAATATAGGCAACATGGTTCCTATGCCTGGAAAACCTGCAAGTGCCCCCCAGACATCATTTCCTCCAAGCTTTAGTTTGAGTTGATTTGCAACATGATCTGTTCCTATTGAATCAACTGCTCCAGACTTAACTTCGTTCCATATTGCATCAACATCATTTGAACTTCTTAAAGGTGGCATTACTTTTGCAAGATATCCTTTCTGAGATTCAAATGATAATGTAAGATAATGTGGACATGTTTCAACATAGATTTTTGTGCCATTCTTTTTTTCTTCACATATTGCATTCATGGCACCCTGTGAACCAATATGAGCAAAGTATAGAGTACAACCAACTTTTTTTGCAATTTTAGAAACAGTTCTTATGGCTTTTACCTCAGATTCGATAGATCTGCTTTCAGACCATGCACCTAGACCATCTTTGTTTTTTTCTTTTGCTTCCCTTATTCCACATGAGCACATCTGGTAATCCTCTGCATGAACCAAAACAGGACAACCAAGAGATGCTGCAGTTGAAACTATTTTTTCAACCATTTCAGAGTTAATTTCAACTTTTTCTTCATGTAATGAATTGGTTCTTGGTTCCATGTCCATGTAAACATGTCCCACATCTTCGCCAAGATTCATGTAGAGTTTGAATGAAGTAATTCCTTTTTTTGTGCAGTATTCCATTTCGTTAACTTGATCTTTTTGTAGTATTGATGCATGTATTGTGTAATCAATATAATGAGATTTTGAGCTTTCATCAAGATGCAAATCGAGCAGTTTTTTGTAAGAACCACTTAGTCTAAGCATTCTCATCATTGTTGTGACACCGCCGATTGCTGCAACTCTTGATTCAGTCACTGCAGCTTTTTCAATAGGAGAATAAACACCATAATGTACATGTGGATCTATTACTCCAGGGATTGAAACTAGTCCTCTTGCATTAATTTTTACACTACACTGAGGAATTTCATTTGTCAGATTAACAATTTTCCCCTCATCAATTACAATATTTTTTTCAACGATTCCTGTGGGTAGAACTACATGTGAATCAATAATAACAGTGTCAAAAGTCATTAGTGTTTTTCTCAGAAACCTAGTATTATTCTTTAAGTAAATGAATAAAAACAGAGAAGATTCTCGGTATAAAAAGGGCCAGTAGTCTAGTGGTAGTGATGCCGCGTTCGCAACGCGGATGTCGGGGGTTCAAATCCCCCCTGGTCCACCATTCCCAAAAAACAATATACAGCTAGTAGAAGTAATCAGAACTATGAAGGTGTTTAATGGAAAAACTGCTGCAGAAGAATACATGTCAAGTCACACATTGACGTTTTCTACTCCTGATCTAACACTTAAAAGATTTGCATTCTGGTTGGGCGATATTATACCAGATCCAAAAAATCCTGGTCAAACAATGCTTAGAATAATGGCTTATGTGGAAGAGAAAGATTTTGCACCAGTACAAATTATCGATGACGAGTTTGTTCCAACTGGTGCTATAAGATCTAGTGGTGGAATTTATGGTAGTCTTAAAACGGAATCAGGTTCTTCGACAAAGTTTTGCTCAGAATGCGGAAATAAGATTTCACAAAATGCTAAATTCTGTACAGAGTGCGGTGCTACTCAAGACTAGTTCTAGTAAAATTTTATTTTGTATAATTTATGCAAAAATTATTTTTTGATTATTGAAGTTTATTTCCACATTTAGTGCAGAATTTTGCATGTGGTCTTATTGAAGCGCCACAAGATGTACAACTTGGGCCCGTGGATTTTTGAGGTAACAAAGATGGATCTGGTGTTGGTAAAGCTCCAGTAGCACTAAATGCAGCGGCAGAAATAATTTGAGGTGGATGTCCCGGCATCTGAGTAGTAGGAGACATGGTTTGTGAAGGTGAAGTCATGCCAAATCCTGTCATACCAACAGAGGTGGAACCCATAGCTGTTGTACGAGTAGTTCCACCAGCCATTCTATCAAGTGGTTTTTTCAATTCAAAAATTACTTTCACAGCAAGAAACTCCAATGCAGAATATGCTACAACATAATCACCAAGTTTTTCAAAAAATTCCTTCTCAGATAGTTTTCCTTGTTTGTATAACGTATTAGCGTCAAGAAAAGATTCGTAATATCCCTGTGAATCGTTTAGAAGACTTTGTAGCTTGTCAAATAAAAGATTTAGAGTATCTACTTCTCCAAAGGACATACAAAAAGTTCCTTAAGCCGTTATTAATTATTTTAGATTGAAAAATGAGATGTTTAGTTTTACTATACCTAGATCTTCTTTAGAGCGTTTTCTATCATGTTTTTGTACGAGTCTTTTGAAGCTGCTCCTACTTGTTGAGCAATTATCTCGCCTTTATTGAATATAGCAAGCGTAGGAATGCTGAATATGTTATATTTTGATGCTACTTCGCCACTTTCATCTACGTTTACTTTGACGAAATTTACTTTGCCAGAATATTCTCCAGTTAGTTCTTCTACAACTGGTCCGACCATCCTGCATGGACCGCACCATTCTGCCCAAAAGTCTACAAAGACAGGCAGTTGTGATTCCATCACTTCAGTTTGCCATGTTTTTGTGTTTACTGCTTTTGCGTTCACCATTTTTATCAGAAATAGTTAATCTGGACATCCCTAAATATGTTGATTGGTTAAGGCGTGTTCTTTACCAGCGACTTCTTAGGCCGTAATAATTTCTGGGACCATGTCTTCGTTCTCCATAGCTTGGTCCATTCTCATGTCTATTCTCTCCATTCTCATGTCTATTATCCTGTCTACTAGATCTATTATCCTGTCTACTAGATCTATTATCCTGT
>CAYSWR010000016.1:0-5256 GCA_964434855.1 uncultured Nitrosopumilaceae archaeon
TCCTTACTACACATTTATCGAATTTTGAATCTGGTTTGTCATAGAATATGTTCTGCCTCGCCACATGAGTGCCCTATTACTTTTTACTTGTAAAATTCCACTAGCAAAACCTAGCACAATCATAAAACTTCCGATTGGTCCAAGTAGGGCATGAATAATGCTTAGACCTAATCCTTTTTTTGATTCTAAAATTGTTGCAGTGTAAAGCAGTCCTACTGTAATTGCTGAGATGGAAAAAAGTAGAGAAAAAGACATGCTGGAAATTGCAAATGGTACAGTGTAAACCAATATGGGAAATGGCATGAAAAGTAAAAAGAGAACTGCAAAAAATATTCCAACTGCAATTTTTTTATTTTGCAAATAAAGTGGAATGATTAATCTTTTAAGAGCATGCCATAAAGTTGGCAAATCACGTGCCCACACTGCCTCAAAAAGATGTTCAGCACGCACCATCTTCATTTTAAAGCCGGATTCTTTTACTTTTTTACCAAGTGCGCCATCTTCAACAAGCTCACCTTTTACTCCCTCATGAGTCCCTACTGATTCGTAGGTTTTTCTTTTTATTATGAAAAAACTACCAAAAAAGTAACCTGTTTTTTTTGATGGGTCATTTACTCTGAGTGCAGAAAATCTGGTGTGCAAAAACGTTGAAAGCATAGGAAGCGTGATTCTAGTCCATAAGTCAAGACAAAGCATTCTTGGCATAGCTGTAAGTGCATCTAGATTCTCACTAAGAAGATGTGAAACAGAAAGTGAAATCATTTTTTTAGAATGTTTTGTGTCTGCGTCTGTAAAAAGTAAAAGCTCACCAGTAGATTTTTTAAAACCTTCAAAACAAGCCCAATTCTTTCCCATCCATTCTTCTGGTTTTGCTTCTGCAGTGACATGAATTATTTTTGAATTCTTTTCTGCAAAATTACTGATTATCTGTCCTGTTTTATCTTCTGAATGATCATCAATTGCAATTATCTCGTAATTTTCATAATCTTGATCTAAAAGTGAACTTAAACATTTTTCAATAAAATCTTCTTCGTTTCTGGCTGGTAAAATTATAGATACTTTTGGTTTTTGATGCGATTTTGCAGTAAACTTGTCTAAGTATGGAGAATCACGAAACGAAATCCACATTGATCTTATCAAAAGAATCCAAGTTATAGAAACACCAACTAGAATTGTAGATAGAATATAGTTGAAAACATCAACGGCAAGTTCCATGATGACTTACATCTCTGCTTCTTGTTTTATGCTTTGAAGAGCTTGTTCTGTGCCACTTTGAATGTGTTTTTTTACCATCCCTGTGAACATACCCATCATTCCTGAAAGCTTAATGTCCCATACTGCCTCAAGATGAGTTGAATTTCCCTTCGGTTGGAGACTCACTGTTTTTGTACCGTTTATAATTCCCTTGGTGAACTCCGCATGAATTTTTTCTTTGGGGTATAATGTTACCGTCTGCATACATTTTGAATCTTTGAAAGCAATTGTAACTTCGCGAGTAACTATATTGCCTTCTTTTGATATGTTTCTAATTTCTTTTGTACCCTTCCAAAATTTTGGTTCGTTATCAAGATCTGATACTAAACTCCAGACTTTTTCTAATGGTGTGTTTATTTCAACGGAAGCTCGTATTTCTGCCATGTTCGGCATTCTTTACAGTCTACATATTAGTCTTGACGAAATCAATTTTAACATGGTAAAAGGAATCGTCTTATGCCAAACATAACATATGATGATTTTGCCAAACTTGATCTTAGAATAGCTAAGATTGTATCTACAGAAAAAATTCCAGGAAAATCACGAATCATAAAAGGTGTAATTGACTTGGGTGATAAAAAACGTGAAGTCGTAATAGGTGGAGCAGAGTATTATCAACCTGAGGAACTTGTAGGCAAAACAGTTGTTGTCATTGCAAATCTAGAGCCAAGAAAAATTGCAGGGTTTGAATCAAATGCCATGCTTTTAGCAGCCGATGTAAACGATAAACCATTTTGGCTTACGGTACAAGAAGACGTACCACTTGGAACAAAAATAAAATAATTTATCATATGTTGTTTTTTTTAAATTAGATTTTCAAATTTTCAGTCATGGTGTGTTTTGAAGTAATTATCTTATCAGGGTTGAGAATGTTTTTCGGATCAAATTTGTTTTTTATTTTCTTAAATACAGAATACACATCTTCTCCGTACTGTGACTTCACAAATTCCGATCTTGCCAAACCATCTCCGTGTTCCCCTGTAATAGAACCGCCCGTGGCTATGACTTGAGAAAAGAATTCTTTAGCTATACTTCTTATTCTCTTCTTATTTTTGCCTTTTAATATTGGTCTTATGTGTAGGTTGCCATTTCCAGCATGACCATAAAGTACAAATCTCATCTTGTATTTTTTCGAGATTTTTTCAATTATATCAACAAGAATAACTAGTTTACTAACAGGAACCGTGGCGTCTTCTATTATTGTAGGCATGCTTTCTTTTGTTGTAATGCTTCTAAGACTGTATGACAGTGCTGAATTTCTAAAATCCCACCACTTTCTTATCTCGGAATCATCAGTCAATATCTTTACAATTCGTGCTTTCGAAGTAACCTCACGTAGATTTTTTTTACATTTGTTAAGATTATAATCAAATTCAACAAATAATAAGCAACTTGAATTTTTTATTAATCTAGTTTTGATATGTTTTGTTACGTTATTGTCTACTATTTCTAGAGCTGATGGTTTTATCTTAACTATTTTTGCAGAATCCAAAGCAGCTTGCTTTATGCTCTTGTAAGATAAGATTACAAGCATGCGTTTGGCTGGAATTGGTAATGTTTTTAGCTTGACAGAAGTGATTACACCCAATGTTCCTTCCGAAGCTGCAATAATCTTATGTAAATCTGATATTGTTTTAATTACATCCAATCTGTAACCACAAGAATTTTTTGAAACTCTTGGGAACTTTTTTTGTAAATCTGTTTTAATTATGCCAAATATTGTCCTGCTGAACTTTGAATTTGATGGAAGTTCAACAACATGACCATTTGCTGTTATGATTCTGACCCCAAGTAAGTTGTCAATAGTGCTGCCATATTTTAGAGAATGACTCCCACTCGCGTTTGTAGCAACCATGCCGCCTATCCTACAATAAGGGCCAATAGATGGATTTGGAGCAAAAAATCTGCCTCTTTTTTCTAGTTCGCTATCTAGGTTTCCCTTAAAGACGCCAGCTCCCACTTCAGCATGATTTTGACCTATTCTCATTTTATCAAAATTTTTTAGATCAAGAATTATGCCTTTTCCTAATGCACTCCCAACAAGACCAGTACCTGCCCCTCTGACAGTAACAGAAATTTTGTTTCTTGATGCATACTTTAAGATTGAAACTATCTCTTGCTCATTCTCGGGAATTACCACAACTAATGGTTTTACGATATACGAACTAGCATCAACAGAATAAAGATTCAAACTATGCTTATCAGATAAGACTTTACAACTTACCAGTCTGGTAATATCTGCAACTTTTTTTGAATTCATAAGAGTTCTTAATTTATCTTAGATTAAAGTTTAAAATGACTACAACGCACCAAAATTCATGTGTTGACAAAGATTTAATTTGGTAAAGTCAAACTTTAGAATTATTGGAATTTCTAGGAATAAATGTAGATAAACTCTTTGATGCTAATGATCAATCAAATCCCTTGATGTGGCTTGTTTGGATTGTGCCAATAATAATTTTCATGTTCTATGGACAGAGAATTCAACTACAAATAACATCTTCAGAAATTTCCAAATCGCTTGAAAAACTAAAGACGTACAAAGAAGAATCAAAAAAAGAGTTAGTAGAATACATAAAAACTACTCTAAAACCATCTACTGATCCTTCTCAAAAAATTGATCGATTTTTTGAGCACTTTACAATAATGCCAGTAGATATGGATCCAAACGGAATTGTTCAAAAAGTAAGACATGTCATGCGCTCACGCGAAGATTATACGCGATTGCAGGTCAAAGCATTTTCTCCAGATATCAGTAGTCTTGAAGCAAGTAAAATCGAAAATATACTGGAGGTAGCTACCACATTACACCTACTCTATAAAATAGTAAGACATCTTTTCCTAACAGCAAAAAAACAAAACAACTTCCCATTAATCTTGCCATTACAAATGATGATGCCATTTATTATGGAAGAAGCAGAGGCTCTAAAGACTGCCGTATTTGCCTTCAAACAAGGTCAACCTATTGGTGACGGAATAGGCCCTATGGTGGTAGGAAAGATGATGCTTGTCACTGAAAAAAAGACAGCAGCATTTGAAACTGTATGGAGCGAACATGAATACGAAGGAAGAAAGTTGTATCTGATGAAAGCAGAAGGACCTGCAGCTACTGTTGGAAGACCAGGCGATGCACTTGAAAAAATTCTTTCTGAAAGTAAACCTGATATCATAGTTATGGTTGATGCTGCCCTAAAATTAGAAGGGGAAGAATCTGGTTCAGTAGCACAAGGTTTTGGTGCAGCAATTGGAGGGATTGGAACAGACAGATTTCAAATGGAAGAAATTGCAACAAAACATAAAATTCCAATCTATGCCATAGTAGTAAAACAGTCAATAAAGGAAGCCATCACCCTCATGAAAAAAGAAATTGCAGATGCTGCAGAAAAGGTCGCATCCCAAGTTCATGAAATCATAAAAGAAAATACACAGAGCGGTCAGTCTGTGCTTGTCATTGGCGTTGGAAATACACTAGGAATTTCACAATGATATTTTCAAAGAAAAAAGAAATCGTTATTCCATATTCAGTTGAAGAATGTGGCTCCTGTAAAGCAACATCAAAAAGGAAATTTAAAGAAGGAGATTACATCTTCAAAAACACTGAGCAGTGTTCTTCATGCAAAGGTCAGCTATCAGTTGTTAAAATCTTTGGCGAAGTTTTTAAAGAGTAGTTACCGTTACCCCGTTTTCCTGAGGTATGAAGGTGTGTTCTGCTTGTGCAACTCTTTGACCATTCGCTTCTATTAATACAGGATATGATCTAACAACCTTGTGTTTTGTGAGTTTTTCAAGAAGGTTTCTGGCTGTTTTTTCATCCCAATGAGGCAATAACCATCGTAATGCAAAAGGAAGCATATTGAATTTTTCCCATATGTGATCTACAAGTTTGTCACACTCTAGATCCTTTATCCTCTTTCTTGAAACAAGGGAAAAAATGTTTCTTGTTTTTCCTTCCCGTACAAATCCTAGACCATCAGGAGTTGTAACAAAAGGTTCGCAAGCATA
>CAYSWR010000016.1:5356-28331 GCA_964434855.1 uncultured Nitrosopumilaceae archaeon
TAAATCAGTATCCTGTATGATTTTTTGATCATTTGGTTCTGCGGTATAATGAGCCGCAATTTCATTTAAACTGGTATTCACAGGAAAAGCACATTTGCCACCTTTTTTGGCAATTTCGTTTTCTATTGATTCACAAATTTCAAACAGTGTAGACCCAACATGGTATTTTTTTCTTGCATTTTCTCGTACTTCTGCAGCAATCTTTCCCGCATTTAGGTAATCCTGAATTTGCATAGGCTAGACTAGATTTTGTATGTTATTTAAAATCATCACATGTGAAGCTTAAATTGGGGACATTCAAACTGCTCTCATCTCGGGATCGTGGTCTAGCTTGGTATGATTCGGGTTTTGGGTACCTGAGGTCGTCGGTTCAAATCCGGCCGATCCCACCATTTTAGAGGGGTAAAGATAGGACGGTTGCGTTTGACTACATACTAAAGCTATAAGGAAAGTTAGAATGGAAATTATGATTAATTAGAATTGATTGCATTCCAACAGCAGCATTCATCATATGTACAGTTAGGACACAATTTTGCTGACTGACTATTCTTGCATTCATCAGGAAGACAATCGCAATCTACACATTTTATGAGCATAACATCATGACACGATAACGAATACAAAAATCTTAGGCAGTTATCTCTTGATTTGGAAGATCAGTCAAAGTAAACACAAACCTTGAACCTTGAAAATCCGTAGTACCTTCTCTTTCCCAATTTACTTTATATGATTTGGTCAAATGGCCACCAATGATAGATATTGTCTGGGGAACCGCAGCGTACAGTTTTTCTACTTTGTCTTTATCTCTTGTCATAAGAAGGGAACGACGTTTTTTCATTAGATACTTTATGGCTACATTTTTGTGCTGATGTCCTTCTACCTCTATTTTCTCATTTCCTAAATCAATTATGAATTTACGCTTTCCCATTTAAGATAGTCTTATCAAAAATCTACTAAAAGATAAAGACCAACAGAAAGCAAGTAAAAAGAGCACAAATTATGACTAGATTTACAAGATACCATGATCTCCTCAGTTAGTTCTTATCTCACTTTGATGGATCTATTAGCGCCAGGCGATGAAGAAGAGTTAGAGACATGATATAAGATGAATGCAAATTCAGTGACTCTGAGTACTGGCATAGATTTTTATTAAAACTTTCTAGATGATAAAATAATTGCAGTTTGAAAAACGAGAAATAATTCTAATTGTTGGAATTTTGTTTTTAATGATAGGAATGATGGCCTTGCCAAACATTCAACCTATCTATGCAGTAACTATTGCAATCGTCATTTATTTTGGAGTTAGAGTATTTGTAGGAAGGAGGAAAAAACAAATCCAAAAATCTGTTGGAGAAGGGGTTTGTGCTGTATGTGGTCAAAGAATAATTAAAAACAAGTGTCCTAATTGCGATAAAACGAATTGATTCTCATACTCAATATGGTAATATGTTTAGAATGAATCCTACGCACTGCTTATAATTCATAAAATAACACTGTTCATGCATGCAGAGGCATATTGTACATTCACAACTAGCTCAACTTTTCCACAATCAACACCTAAAATTATATTATTTGTGATGAAATGATAACAAAGGTAAGAGAATTGAAGTTACATATAATGTTCGGATTTCTTGTCATGATCTTACTACTTGGACAAGTAGCTCCAGTAATGGGTCAATCAAGCAACACTGTGGATCATGTCGTAATAAATGAAATCGACATAAATCCTCCAGGTGATGACTCGAAACGAGTTTTCGAATGGATAGAACTTTACAATCCTACAAACACAACAGTTGATTTAGGAGGATGGAGTATTGGTGCCACCACTGGTATAAAGACGACATACAAAATTGCTGAAGGCACGAAATTAAAGAGTGGAGGATTTACTATTTTTGCATACGGTCCGTTATGGTTCCCTGACACTTCATCAGTGATTAAACTAAAAAATAAAAATGCGACAACAATTGATGCAACTCCAACATTAAGGGATATTGAAAATGGGCTCAAATCATGGCAGCGAGCTGCCGATGGATTGGATACAAACTCTTCCACCGATTGGGTGTTTAGAACATCAAACGCAGGTTCATCAAATGGCAAGACTGCTTTTACTACCTCAAACGAATTTTTGTCAATCAAAGTTTCAACTGATAAAACAATTTACATTTATGGAGACGTAGTAAAAATTAGTGGCGAAGTTTCAAAAAGAGTTACTTTACCGGATCAAAAATATACTGTACAACAAATACATCTTAAAATTATTGGACCAGAAAATTTTAAAAAATCAATTTCATTGTTTCCTGACAGAATGAATATGTTTAAAACAGAAATGAAGACTGACAAAGTACTAAAAGTTCCAGAGGGCAATTACAAAGCTATTGTAGAGTATGCCGGTGAAACCACTGAAACACCATTTATCATATCTGAAAAAGCATTCACTTCTCCAGAAAACGAAGCATCCGCAATAATTTCAATAGGCGTGGATAAATCTTTCTACCTTCCTGGCGAGACTGCAATACTTAGTGCAAACACATCAAAAATCATTCCATTTGTAGGCATGAAATTCAAAGTTTTTGATCCTAAACAAAAGCTAATCTATGATGGAACATTATACCCAAATACAAAAGGCCAGTTCTCGACTAAATTTTTTATAAATTCAGTCAAACCAGTGTTTGGAAAACATACTATTGTTGCAACATATGATAAAGAAACCACTACGAATTCATACAACGTAATACCGGAAATAAAAGAAGATACCATAATCTCTTTGTCTACAGACAAGAGGGTGTATGGACTTGGAGATACTGTAATAATTAATGGTCGAAGCAACAAAGTCTGGGTTTCTTCTCTTGATCTTGAAATTGTGCAATCTTATAAAAGCAAAGACATCACAGATACATTCGTAGTTAAGAATATAGTTAGACTAGAAGGTGATAGCACCTTCAAATACGAATTCAAAATACCAAACGATGAAAAGCGTTATGGTGATTACAAAGTAAAGGTATCAAAAGAAATTGGCTCTGCTGAAATAACTTTCAAAGTGGTGACAAATCCAAACGAATTCGTAGAAGTTGAATCAAAACCACTTTTAATTTCAACTGACAAAGAATCATATAATATTGGTGATCAAATAGTTATTTCAGGTAAAGTAGCAGAGAAAAAGGATCTTGGCAGACTAGCAGTACTAATTTCAGTTACAAAGGCAGACGGAACTCCAATAATATCAGAACGTGATCCTCGTGGAACTGCAAGTGATAACATAGATGCGAAATATTCCTTTACTGGAGTTCCTGATGCTTCTGGAAATTTTGAGATAAAAACTACTATATCTAGAAATATTTTTGAAAGTGGAAAATATCTACTCAAGGCAACTTATTCCATTGAACGTGCATCTACATCATTTGTAGTGGAAGATTCTCTTGACAGAACTAGTGGAGTCAAAATCATTGCTTCTACAGATAAAGAAGTATACGGAGTTGATGAAAAGGTAATACTAACAGGAGGTGTTTCCACCTTTACCGCTCAATCTTCTTACACCATAAAGATGACAGATCCTAACGGCAAAATTACACAAGGCGGTGTAACGCTTGATAAAGGACAATTTTTATGGACCTGGACAGTACCTGCACGTGGTACTGTTTATGGGCTTTACAAAATTACAGTAAGTTCAGATTCGGACGATGCAAATGTATTCTTTAAAGTATCAAAAGATCCAAAATCAGAAACAAAGTTACAGCCTATTATGGTTGAAATTGACAAGGACGTATATAATAGCGGAGAAACGGCCATTATTTCTGGTAGCGTAATAAAGGAAGTTTCTGGAATAGAAGAACTAGTTGTTAATCAAAAACCGGAAATCATAGTAAAAAACGAAAAAAATAAGGAAGTTTTCAAAGCATTTCCAGATCTTGGCGCTGATGGCAGATTCAAAACCTCCGTTAAATTAGCTACGGGTGTTTTTAAAACTGGACAATACAAAGTATCTGCAAAATATTATGATGTAAAAGACCAAGCGGTTTTCAAGGTTGATGATAGATTCAACGTTGGCAAAGATACTCCACTAGTTTTGCTTATGGAAACTGATAAAGAAAAATATCTTCCAGGAGAAACTGTAAAGATATCAGGAAAAACAAGTAAGATCATATCCGTATTTGATATAGATGTAAAGATTACAAAGGATGACGTATTAATCTCTGATGCTACCGTGACATTTGATCAGGCTGGTTCTTTTCATTATGATTATACAATTCCTCAAAATGCAAATCTTGGAAATTACACAGTAGAAGCTGATACTGACTTTGATGCAACTACTGTTTTGTATGAAGTGGTAAATGAACTGCCACCTGAGATAATAACACCGCCTGTAGAAGAACCAACAACTGATACAAACAAACCCGCCGCAACACCCAAGAAACTAACTGATGTCGTAAATAGGATAACATATTCTTCAATCCCAGTAACAATTGAGCCAAAAAATGTTGGAGAAAAAACCTATGTACCTACACTTCTTGAAGGAATGCTTCGTGTGAACGTAGGTGATGAATCCAAAGTGAACATTAAGGTAACTGCTGACGATGGAACATGTCTTATAGGTCAAGATGTTGACTGTAAAATAACAAAATCGACACGCGAAGGCAGCTCCTTGTACAAGATTGTTAAAGTAGGTGATACTGATCTGAAGATAAGATATAGTGGACATGGAACAAAATTAGAAAAATTCACAATTTTGCCAGAAGATCCTGATATGACAATTCCTGAAGGAGACTGGAATGTAGAAATCATAAAAGACAAACAAATTTCTAGATTCTACTACAAGATTTCATATACTTCTGTAGAGTAAACATCACTATGCAAGTGCAGGTATTGATGTTTAGGCAGGATGATCCAAAAAAATGTACAGCTGCAAAGATTGTAAAATTCAAACTAGCGACAAGTGTTAGAACAACTTTGTCAAATACATTGCTTTTAGATCCGTTTGCACAAAAAACACTTTTGAGAAGCGATGCTTCTCTTGTAGATTCTATAACAGGAATTGATTGTTCTTGGGAGCTGGCAGGAAAAACATTTGCAAAAAAATTCTCTGGCATTGCAAGGAAACTACCACCTCTTTTAGCAGGAAATCCAGTAAATTACTCAAAACTTAACAAACTCACAACAGTTGAAGCTATTGCAGGAGCAGCTTTTATCATGGGCTTTGAAAGTCTTGCACAAGATCTTCTTGACAAATTCAAATGGGGTCACACATTTTATGAACTGAACCAAAACCTTCTTGAAGATTATTCTAAAGCAAATTCTGAAGAAGAGATCAATTCTATCATAAAAGAATATCGTCTTTTGGCATAAAGTCAAAAGATTTTCCTTTCATCAGGCGTCTTAGTCAACGGGTAGAGATTTATTCGACCATTTTTTCCACACGATAGGATATGTCTACTGAAAAGTCATCATCAGGCCTTGTTCGTAGTCTCTCTTTACTAGACATAACTATGGTGGGAATTGCCGCGATGATAGGTGGTGCCATATTCGTACTGGTAGGACCAGGCATGAATGAAGCAGGACCTGCACTAATGATTGCTTTTTTGATAAACGGAATAATTACTGTGTTTACCGCCTTGACATATGCTGAACTTGGTTCTGCATTACCTGAAGCCGGCGGCGGATACAAGTGGATAAGGGAGGGTCTTCCAAGACCAAATGCCTTCATCAGTGGTTGGATGGCATGGTTTGGCCACATGATCGCAGGAAGTCTATATGCGGTTGCTTTTGGCTCTTTTTTTGGTCATTTACTTACTGTTATTGGAATCACAGATTTTCTTGGTGGTGCACCTCCTGACAAAATATTTGCAGTTCTTGTAATCATACTTTTTACTTACATTAACGTCAAAGGAGTTTCAGACACTGGAAAAATAGGGAACGCTATTACCTTTTCACAACTTGCTATTATTGGAATTCTTATAGTGGCAGGCTTGTTTGCGATGGCCTTTACAAATCCTAATTGGCCAACAAATTTTGAAGAATTTTTTCCAAATGGAAGTATTGGCTTAGTAATTGCTATGGGTCTAACATTCATTGCTTTTGAAGGATACGAAATAATCGTACAAACTGGCGAAGAAGTAAAAAACCCAAAAAAGAACATTCCTAGAGCAATTTTTATATCGTTAGGAGTTGTCGTAACTCTTTACATTGTATTTGCATTTGTATTCATAGGCGGTCTAAATTCAGCAGAAATTGGAAAAGCATCGTGGCAATTCATAGGTGACTATAGAGAACTTGGAATAATAGAAGGAGCAAAATTTCTGCTACCTTTTGGTGCCCTCATAGTTCTTGCAGGCGGACTCGTATCAACACTTTCTGCACTAAACGCTACAACATTCTCATCAAGCAGAGTTGCATTTGCAATGGGTAGGCAATACAATCTTCCTGTAAAATTTAGCGCAATTCATCAAAAATACAAAACGCCATATTTTGCAACAATTGCGTCTGGATTCATCATGGTAATCTTAGCAGTATTGTTACCCTTAGAACAAATTGCTTTAGCTGCAAGTGTGATGTTTTTGTTTCTCTTTGCTCAAGTCAACGTGGCAGCAATAACAATCAGAAGACTCTATGGTCACAAGCTTGACTATGGATTTAAGACTCCACTCTTTCCAGTTTTACCACTAATTGGAGTTTTTTCTACGATAGGCCTTGCAATATATCTTTTAATTTATAATCCACTTAGCTGGCTAATTGCAATAATCTGGGTAATAATTGGTTTCTCAATCTACAAAGTGTACTCTATTAAAAAGGAACTAGAACACTACGCACCATTAGTAGCAAGTGAAGGCCCGCAAGAAAGAAAAGACTACCGCATAATGATCGTCTATCAACCATCTAGTGCAGAAAAGTTAGCAAAAGTAGCTTCTGCCATAGCACAAGATAAAGAGGGTGAAATTTTATTTCTTAATGCAGTTATAGTTCCAATACAACTTCCTTTGTCCTCTGCTCAAGGATTTGCAGAACCTGCTATGAATTCTTTTGATGAACTAAAAAAAATACTGCCAAAATCAGTAGCGCATAGATATCTTGTGAGGCTCTCACATGATACCACTGAAGCCATCCTTGCAACAGTTGAAGAACAGGGAATTAATCTACTTATAATGGACTTTCATAGTCTGCGTAGCAACAGAAAACTACTCTCACTTACCACATGTGATATTATTGGAGTTAACATCAAAGAAAACTTCGATAAGGAATTGGCAAACATTGTGGTGTCATATGATAAAGGAAGGCATTCAAATCTTGGACTAGAAATTGCAAACTCGCTTTCAAAATCATTAAACAGTAATGTGCGTATTGTTAGAGGCATTGTTGAATCCCCAGAAGAAGAACGTGACATTTTAGGAAGAATTAACGAAAAGATGTTTGATCTTGATATGAAAAAAATTCCGGTAGAAAGAGTTTATTCACAAACAGATAATGTAACACAAAGTCTTCTTCAAAACTTTGACAACGGTAAATCAGAAATAATAATCATTGGGGCAGGGAATCAATCAGATCAAGCATTTAGTCCAAAAACAATGGAGGTAGTAGAAAAATCTCCTAAAACAATATTTGTCATACGTGATTCTAGGTTGTCTGGAATTCAAGCTAGGTATTTCTGGAATGTAATCGCACCTAGGCTCAGAGAAAACCGATTTATCTATAGGATGTATCAGGATGTGTTAAGGTTGATCTTTTTCATTAGGATGAAAAGAGCAAAAGCTCGTTCTGAGGAAGATTACTTTGCACCAAAAATGTAATTTAACACACGACTTGTCTTAACAATCTTAAAATAGAAATTCTCCCTTTGTATTTACAAGTGCGAGCTGGTGCACGAGCTACTGCTAAGGCAGAGGAAACTCCTCCCTCCATGCAGTAAGTGTGATCCAGAGATGGATAATCAGAGATGGTTGGCTCCAGAACAGAAAAAGATCTGACCCGGCGTACTATGATGGTAAAACCTGAGGTTTCCGGCAAAGAATGAAAGAGCTGCCCCACACGGAGCAAGGCCAAACAAAACTATAAGGACTGCACTTGGTTTAGGTAGGCCGCATAGCTGAATCTCGTAAAAACAGAAGGAGGGTTACGGCTGGCACGCACTAAATTTTATTTTATTGTCCTCTTTGTTTTTTGAGCTTTCTATCACTCCATACTAAAACAAAGACTGCAACAGCAGCACCCATACCTGCCATTCCATACATTACACCTACTGGAAATCCTCCAGTGGAAGTTGTTGCATAACCTTCTGGAACTTTGGGACTGGAACCAAAGTATTCTGCTCCATCTACTGTAATTTCGGTAACAAATCCGTCTATTGAAATAGTTGCAGAGTTTGCTGACTCTACTGTTCTAATTACATATTTTTTATCAGTAGTAAACTCTACTGATTTTTCTTTCTCGACTTGAATTCCTTCTCTTATGCTGCTTTCACCCATGGTGAAACTTGTAATTACCAATTTCTCTTTGTATCCCCACTTGGCTGTTTCTGAAATTGTTCCAGATGGATCAAAGAGATGGTGCCAGTTGGAAAGTGGCTGTGCCAATATTCCACTCGCATCAATCAAACTATCGTTCAAAAGAGTTTCACCTTCGGTTCCTGCTATTTTTTCATATACTTCAGGACTCTCTTTCTTTAAGAAACCTATCAATGTATTAATATCAACGTCACCATGCTCTGTGGCTGTTATTGTAACTGGCCCCTTTATTGTGATTCCTCTCCAGTGAGCATCTATAAGAGCTGGACTTGTATCATCTGCTGGACGTAAAAGATAGTTTGTTATTGTAGGAACCATAGTTACTTTGTAATCAATTGCAGCCTGTCCGCCTTGGCCCTTGAGATGAGCTCTATATGTTAACTGTAAATCAGTAACAAAAACGGTACTGTCTATACTTTGTAAATTGGAATTCATTCGTTCTATGAGTTCAGAAACGCCAGGCGTGTCTTTGTTTGCATCAACACTTACCAAAATATCTTGACCATTCAATAATTTTGAAATTTCTCCACCATCTGGATATTCTATAAAGACTGTCTTCAAGAATTTGAAAGTAGGTTGTGCCTCAGTTAGATGTGTGCTTAGTCTAACATCAAGCTGAGCCGCCCAAATAGGAGAAATGCTACCAATAACTAAAAGGCCAATTAATCCAACTGAGAAAATCAGACGCCTTGACACGGAAAAACTGGTTTTTCTGATAGTAATAAATCTTCTTCTTTTTCAAACTGGATTAATTTCCTGATTTGGTGCCATCTGGCAAAAGTAATTATTGTGCATTTGTCTTCATAAACAAATCTTGGAGAACTAAAAAATGATAACAATACTTGCTGGTGGAACTGGTTCTGTAAAACTTGTTCGTGGAATGTCTTCACAAACAAGAGACATCAATGTAATATCAAACGTTGGTGACAATTACTGGCTTTACGGTCTGTATGTGTGTCCTGATATAGACACGATTCTTTATGGACTTGCTGACTTGCTTGATACTGACAAAGGTTGGGGAATAAAAAAAGATACTTTTGGATTTTTACGTCAGATGGAAATACTTGGAGAAGAAACTTGGTTTAAAATTGGAGACAGAGATGTTGCAACTCATCTTTTGAGAACTAACATGCTAAAAAATGGCAAAAATCTAACCGATATTACAGCTTGGATGTGTCAAAAATTTGCAATTGATACTAAGATAATTCCTGTAACAGATAACAGCGTTGAAACAAGAATTGTGACAAACAAAGGCGAACTTCACTTACAAGAATATTGGGTAAAATATAGGGGTCACGACAATGTCGAGGGAATAAAATATATTGGTGCTGACAAGGCACGTGCAAATCCTGCAGCAGTTAATGCAATTCATGATGCAAAGCTAGTTGTAATTGCTCCAGGTAACCCACTTACTAGTATAGGGCCTATTCTATCTATCAAAGGAATTAAAAAAGAACTTTCAAAATCAAAAAAGAAAGTTGTTGTTGTAAGTCCGCTTATTGGTAACAAAGCAATTGGTGGTCCTGCCGTAAAGTACATGGAAGCAGCAGGAATGGAAGTTTCTGCATATGGGCTTGCCAAGATGTATTCAGAAGTTGCATCACATATGGTAATAGATTCATCAGATCGATTACTTACAAGAAAGATAGAAAACCTAGACATGCATGTGTATGAAACTAAAATAAAAATGAAAGACAAAATCGAGGAAGATGCACTTGCATCATTTATTCTAAAACAAGTGCATGTCTAAATTTAGAACTGCAGCGATAGTTCCTGTAAAAACTTTTTCAAAGGCCAAAAAGCGACTTAACCTAACGCCTGAAAAAACTGAGATTATCTGCAAGTTGATGTTAGAAGAGGTTCTAAGTACAATATCAAAATCTGATCTAATAGAAAAGACTGCGCTTGTAACTAAAGATGAAGCTGCATTTGCTATTGGGAAAAGATTTGGATGCATAGAGATCATTGACGAAAAAGAATTGGGGGTAAATAGTGCAGTAGCCCTGGCAGATGGGTATTTTCTAAATGATGGCTTTGATGCAACCGTTGTTTTCCCTCAGGATATACCACTAATGCAATCAGGTGACATCCAGACTCTGTTTAATTTTAAAAATTCTCAAAAATGTGCGCTTGTCGTTCCTTCAAGAAAGTTTGATGGTACAAATGCGCTATTTCGTACTCCTGTAAATTTGATGAAAACGCATTATGATGAAGACAGCTACAAAATTCATCTTAGTACTGCAGAAGAAATCTCAGCTTCGTCTGCACTTGTTTTAATAAGAAGAATAATGCTTGATGTAGATGAGCTGTCTGATCTACAATTTATTTCAAAATATGTTAAACCGTCAATTTCTAAAATAATTCAAGATTTGTAAGTTATACTAGTGCTGTGTGTTCTTTTTTTGATTTAAGATAATTTAAGATGAAAATAATTATGGCCAATGTGCCGGAGATCAAAAATAAAACTTCAAGTGTATTAAGAAATGGATTTGATGCTTCATTTGAAGTTTGATTTATGTCAGACATGAAAAAAATATATGAAAATATGAAATAATTTGTTGCCCAATGAAGTAAAACTGCTGGAGCTAAACCATGTCTTACATAAACCCATCCTATTATTACGCCACTTATAGCTGCCTGTGCAAACTTGCCCGTACTCCAGGGAGAACCAGAAATTATATGTGCTACTCCAAAAAATATTCCTACTACTATGACTAGACCTAATACTTTTTTGTAATTTGTAATTTCTAGATTCTGCGAGGGATGCCATAATGACTTGAAGAAATTTGCAATTGATATTTTTGTGGCAAACATCGCAAAAAGTGGTAAACCAATAAGAAACATCCTAAATCCTATTTCTTCTGTTAATGGTGACGTTGTTATGCGAAAAAACTGAATAAGCTTGTTTTGGATTTCTGGTGGTTCTACAAAGATTCCAAAACTTTGTTGTACGGAATCTATAATGACAGACACCACAATTAAGATTGAAAACCATGTTAGCATGCCAAGAAGGTAATTGTTTCTGATAGTGTGCCATCCTTCACTTATTAGAGAAGAAAGGGCTCTAGAAAAATTAGTTTTAGGACCCAAAAGAGAAACTGCAAACAAAACTAGATACACACACCACACTACAATGAAACCATCCCCAAGCTCGAATTGAATTGGAATCTTTAGACCAATGCCAGCAATAAAAACATCAATGCCATCAATAGGAAAATCAAAAATTATTTCCTTACCAATATCTGAGTTAAAGACTACATATGCTCCGATAGGAAAGGAAACTATCATCAATCCAAAGATTACTGATGTTAGTGCAGAATATGGTGTAGAAAGAGCCTTGAAGAGTTTATCGATTTGCAAATCAACTAATGTACTTCGATACTGGATTCAGGAAATCCCAACTTTACCAAAGTTCCCTTGATTGTATCTCTATGATCTCCTTGCAGAAGGATGTAACCATCTTTTACGGTACCACCACATGCATACTTTGCTTTTAATTCTCTTACCACTTTACCAAGATCATTCATCTTTGGATTTACTCCTTCGATCATGGTTCCCTTCTTTTTGAATCGTCTTTCCTCTAAGCGAACAACAATCTGAGTAGCATCTTTTTCAAGTTCACCACAGGCGCATAAATCATTAGGAAGTCCGCATGTATTGCAGATAACCGCCATTCAAGATAAAAACTCGCTTTCCCACTATTAAGCCTTGTCCGTATCTATCTTTTTTACTTAGACTTGCAAACAAGATTTATGTCAAAAGATCTTACCAAAAAAGCTGTAGAGATGCTCCTAAAAGGTGCAACTCTGGTAAGCGATCCCTGCCCTTACTGTAAAGGTGTTCGTGTAATGAAAGATGGACACGCACTTTGTGTAAATTGTGGCAGGGAGGCAAAAGAAGAAAACGTTCCTGTACAAGAAAAAACTGAACAAAATACAACACTTGCAAAATTTGAACAAAAACTAAAGGCGCTCTCTGAAGAGCTTGAGCATGAAAAAGATCACCAAAAACAGCAACAGATCATGAAATCAATAACCGATCTAATGGCAATAATAGAGAAACTCAAACAATAGCGCAAAAAGTATTTATGTAAAAATCTTGCCCTCAAAGACAACCATGAGTAGCAAGAAATCTGCGCCTCTGCCTGCGTCAAGCGCTGGTCTTTTGAGGTTCTTTGAGGATGAAACTAAGGGGTATCGTGTACGCCCTGAGATAGTAGTATCTATTCCAACTGGTTTAATTGTAATCTCGTGGATTCTAAAATTGTTCTTTCTACCATGACCGAAAACGCCGATAATGTATCTCGCATTCATAAGAGATACTCGTTGACTCTGCTTACTCCTTCCTCCCCCTATCTTTCTCTTTTTGTCTCTGTTGTTGTTGTATCAATACTTGTATTACTTGCAGAGCTTGCTTATTTTGAAAACTATGACAAGTTTTTCATACATATGTTTGTAGCAATAGGCGCACTACTTGCCACACAAATTATTGATGCCCGTTTCTTGCACACAGAAAAATCTAAAGTCAGACACATCTCCGGATTTGGAAGTCTTTTATGGCTTGTAACAGCATTAGGTGGTTTAATTTCTATACCTGTATTTTCTAAACCAGAACTTTTACCAATATATCTTACTGAAGGAATGTTTTTGTTTGCAAGTTTTAGAATAGGAATCTTTACTTCAGTTATTGGTGCAAAAGTAAAACTAGCTTGGGCAATCTGTTTGATACAACCACTTGCAATGTTTTTGGCAATCATTCCATCCAAGTTTTGGATTCCGATGCTTACTGACTTGCAAGCAATTGGATACGGAATTGTCTTTTTAGTAGTCGGAACAGTTTGGACCATAATAACAGACAGAGCTGGTGGTCCCAACGTTCCACGCACACATAAGGTATTACAAGCATACATTGCAGCATGGACACAAAACGATCCTTCCAAGATGGAACGCTTGATAGAAGAGCGCTCTCAACCATCCAAAGTGTCGACATTTCAAATTAGATTCAAGACAAGAGACAATGAGTTTCGACTCGTTTTACCAGATGTTCACCCTGGACCATTTCATCCAATAGGTGGAAGTAACATTCCATATCAGATATACAAAAACCTGAACTCGTCTGCAATGGTAATGCACAGCATTTCTGATCACTCACTAAATCTACCGTCAAAATCTCAAGTTGATACATACTTGGCTAGCTTCGCAAAAAGCTCTGTTTTAGATCAAGGCAATAAATGCACAAAACCTGTCACTGTGCAGGTAAACAAAGCAAGAACGGTTGGCCTGTTGTTTGACAAGACAGCTGTTCTTATCTTGTCACTTTCTCCTTACGGAATGGAAGATATTCCACTTTATGTAAAAAATGAATTAGATCAATATGCAACAAATCGTGGATTTGACAAACTCTTAATTATTGACAGTCACAATGCAATGGGCGAAGAGATATCGCCAAATGATGCAGACGATCTTTTCAAAGCAGCAAAATCAAACCTTGATACTTTGATGACAAAAGAAACATTGCCACTAGAAATAGGATATGCAAACTTGGAGAATCGAAAAATCCTTGCAGATGACCTTGGTCCTGGTGGAATTGGCATCTTGTGCATGAAAATAGGAAATGAGAAATTCTTTCTTGGATGGTCAGACTCTAATAACATGCAAAGTGGTTTTCGAGAAGAAATTGTAAACGCTCTTTCAAAAAATGGGTACACCTTGATTGAAATGTGCACATCTGACACCCATTATAAAACAAAAGAGGCAAGAAACAAACACGGCTACTTTACATTTGGTAGCCTGTCTACGCCTCAGGACGCATCTTCATGGTACCTAGATCTGGCTAAAAAAGCAGAACAGAACATTTCTGAGGCTTCATTTGAAGCACTACAACATCAAACTGATGTCAAAATTATGGGAACCACACTTCTTGAGGATTATTCGAAATCGCTTGACCGTACAATGAGAATTACACAGGTTTTTTTGATAGGAACTACGATCTTCTTTTTCTTAACTATGTTCTAGTGTATTAAGATCATCTAGATTTCCGTAAAACTCTTCACAGAAAGAACTAAGCTGTAAAATTGGTATGATTGGAACTTTGTCTATAAACCTTATCTCTTCTTGATATAAAGTGACGATTGCAGGAATTGCTACCTTGACATTTTCGGTTTTAAGAAAACGCTTTGTTCTTTCTATCTGTTTTTTTACTGCTTTTTCTAAAGATGACTGACTAGCTCTTTTCCAGTGCTTACAATCAATTAGTATTGCAACATCGGATTTTACACCTATCACATCTATCTGCATTCTTGGTTTTGTTAAAATTAGATTTCTTGTTGTTTCAAACGCGCTGGCATCTAAAATTTCTGCAGCAAGCGATTCGAAATCTTTCCAGTCAAGTGATCTTGAAACTTCATCAACAGATGCGCCCATCCGTATTGCTAAAAGACATGTCTTTAGTCTGTCATTTTCATCAAAGAAAACTTGGTGTTCCTCATATGTTCCTATTCCATTTTGTAAGAAACTATCAAGCATCGTTCTAGCAGTCTTTTCATCAGTTCTTGTGACCACGGAAAAACCCTTGATTGACATGCCTCCGGGAATTATTCCGTTAATTCCTCTAACTAGAGTTTGAAGATTCAACAAGACTGATTTTCTTATTCTATTATATACATTTTAATAATAAATGATAAAACTGGTAAAATTTGGCAAGATCGATGTTCCAAGTATTTAACATATTTGTAATGCAATAAGCTCAGTTCTTATCAATACTATAGTGAACCACATCATAACCAAAGAAGATTAAATACAGTTTCTATCAGTTCAATTCATGAAGCTAGTGCTAGTTACAATATTGTCTGTCTTTGTTTTAGGCTCACTAGTTGCTTTTGCTGACAGGGGAACCTTTGTTGATAAAATACAGTTTATTCAATATACTGACGAAAACACAGCCCTAGAAGAGGTGAAAAATGGAAACTTGGACATTTATTATTCTAGAGTTTCTTCGGACAGAATTGAGGACGCCAAATCAAGGGAAGGACTGCAGGTCTTTCAGTCAACAGGTGGATCTTATAGCATTCTTGTAAATCCTGCAAAATCTGATAAATTCAATCCCTTTTCTCTAAATGAGGTTAGATTTGCACTCAATTATTTAATAGACAGAGAATTAATTGTAAACGAATTGCTAGGTGGGTACGGAACCACGATGATATCTGCATATACTCCCTTTGATCCTGACTATCTTCTAGTTTTAGAGGATCTTGAATCATTTAACTTTAGATATAATCCTAAACTTGCAGAAGAAATGATTTCTAATGCTCTAGTCAAAGCTGGAGCTGAAAAAATTGATAACAAATGGTTTTATGATTCAAAACCAATCGAAGTTGTCGTTTTTATCAGAAGTGATGATCAGGTGCGCAAATCAATTGGAGAAATTCTCTCATCACAACTAAAAAAAATTGGGTTTACTGTAAAAAAAGACTTTGGGGATCTGAACAAGGCATTTTCTGTAGTTTATGGAAGCGATCCTGCTGAGCAGAAATGGAATATTTACACTGAGGGATGGGCAGGAAAAAGTGCGTTTGTAAAATATGACTCTCTTACTTTGGCCCAGATGTATTCTCCGTGGTACTCTAACATGCCTGGATTTAACAGTCCGTCATACTGGAATTACAAGAATGATTACATTGATTCTTTGTCAATGAATATATTCACTGGTAATTTTACCTCGGCACAAGAACGAGCTGATCTTTTGAAAAAAGCGATAAGCGATGGAGTAAAAGAATCTGTAAGAATATTTCTTGCAAGTAAAATTGATCAATATGTTTCAAATGACAAAATTACAGGAATAGTAAATGACTTTGGTGCTGGTGTGCCAAGTAGGTTCACACCAATTAACGCACAAAGTGATTCCGACTTGATAACAATTGGAGTAAAACAGATCTACCAAGGCGCATGGAATCCAATAGGTGGGATGACTGATCTTTACAGCAGGGTAATATGGGATACTGTTTCTGATCCTGGAATATTCAAACATCCCTATACTGGAGTTAGTATTCCAATTAGGACACAATGGCATGTAGAGACCGCCGGACCAACTGGACAACTTATAGTTCCTGACGATGCAATAATGTGGGATGCAGCTAAACAAAGCTGGGTTGAGGTAGGACAGGGAAATCAAGCCACAAGTAAGGTTACATTTGATCTAAATTTTAGTAACTGGCACAATGGCCAACCAATGGATATGAATGATATCATGTATTCGATTTACTTTTTGTATGAATGGGGATCTGAACCACAAGAAGATGACAAAACTTTTGATTCTGAATATTCACCAAAAGCATATCAGGCTGCACAAACACTTGTTGCAGTAAGAGCGATTGACAAAGATACCATCGAAGTGTATCAAAATTATTGGCACTTTGATGACGCAGAGATTGCAGATTCTGCAGGAGTATGGACCAGTATGCCTTGGGAAATAATGTCAGCAATGGAAAAATCTGTAATGGAAGGTAAGGCCGCGTTTTCAAGATCAAATTCTTTGGGTAATAACATCGAATGGCTTTCGTTGCTTGTGCCAAATGATGCAAACATGATAAAATCAGATCTTGAAGAATTCAAACAAGCAAACTTTGTTCCACCTGCACTTGCAACTTTTGAATCTGATCCTTCATACTATGATTCAAGATATGATTCCACAATATCATGGATTACACAAAAAAATCACGCAATAATCAGCAACGGTCCATTTTATCTTGAGAACTATTCGCCGGAAGCAAGAACTATAACAATCAGGGCCTTTGATGATCCAACGTATCCATTTGAGGCAGGACACTGGAAAGAATTTGCAAACGTCAAACTTTCTAAAATAAATCGTGTTGATGTGCCAGATGTTGTATCAGTAGGAAAAGAGTTAACAATTCCTGTATTTGTTAATGACGAGTCTACAATTTACTATTATTTTATAAATGCTGACAACAAAGTTGTTGCATCTGGTACAAAAAAGTCTGAGAACAACAAAATCGATATCACCTTATCAAAAGATCAAACTGCACTTTTTAGTGTAGGTGCAAATGACTTGAAAATATTTACAGTATCAGACTCTGCATTGCGACCTGACATATTACGCACTAGCTTTTTGGGAATAAATGGAGAATACGTAGCACTTCCTGAAACATTGAATACCGATTCAGGAGTCTTGCCTGTAGAACAAGACTATGTTATACCAGTAATTGCAATTGTTGCAATAATGATAGGAATTTTCATTATACTAAAAAGAAAAAGGAAACAACACTAGCTATGTTATTAACTATATGTAGTAAATAATGACAAAATGAGCTTCAAGCGATATTTTCTGACTAGGGCAGTAACGATGTTTGGTGTTCTCATGGCTACACTTCTAGTTACAATAGCACTTGTTGGCTCTAACATGGATACCATTCTAAAACAAAGTGTGGCCTTTGAAATAAGACAACAAGTTACTGACAATAAAGCACTGGTTGAGAGCTTTGCCAGTCCAGACGAACTTGATTCTTTTATATCAGCCCAAATTGATCAGAGAACCAAGGCACTTGGCCTTGATGAGCCTTGGTACTCTCCACCGCGACTAGGACTAACTGTTTACAAAATATTGATTCTCGATTTTGGTCATGCAACATTTCTAACAAGCGATTCTGGCTCATCTGATGTCAAAGACATTTTGCTTGAAAAACTTCCAAGAACGATTTTACTTTTTACTACCGCCACTGTGATTATTTCTTTGATTGGAATATTTCTTGGCGCACTTTCTGCGAGTAAGCTAAATTCAAAACTTGATAGATTGACTTCGACTTTTGCTATCATAAGCAGTAGCTTTCCTGTCTGGTGGATAGGAATGCTGATGATCTTTGTCTTTGCATTTGAATATCAGATATTTCCTGCAAGAGCAACACCACTGATCCCTGCCACTGATCCAGGATATATTGGAGCATTGTTGTACCACATGACACTCCCACTTATCGCACTAGTATTGATTGGATTTGGTTCATGGGCTTATCTAGTTCGAAACTTTATGATTGGAGTCTTACAAGAAGATTTTGTAACTGCAAAAAGAGCTATTGGGATTCCGGAAAAAAAAATACTTTATAGACATGCGCTAAAAAATGCAGCACCGCCAATTGTTACAGTTCTTGCACTAAGCCTTTCAGGCTCACTTGGTGGTGCAATAATTACAGAAGCAGTATTTGATTGGCCTGGCATGGGACGACTCTACTATGAGGCAATTAATGTTTTAGACTTGCCTGTGATAATTGGTGCAACATACGTGCTGACTGCATTTTTTCTTGCAAGCATATTTTTGGCTGATATTTTGTATGGCTATTTCGATCCAAGGGTGAGGACAGGATGAACACGAAGGAAATTTGGCTTGAATTTTCAAAAAGTAAGATTGGACTTGCAGGAATAGGTATACTTGTAATGCTTTTTGTCTTGTCAGTAATTGCTGTAACAACCATCCCTGCTGAAACTTTTAAAGAATGGAATAATCCTTCGAGTTGGATAACTTATCCAAAATCGTCACAGCCTGCTTGGGTAAACTACCTCAGCTCAGAAAAAATTCCTGAACACAGGATTCTTAAAAACCCGCAAACGTCATCGCAAACAACTGGAGAAATTTCAATTATATCGCAATACTTTGCAATTGATTATTCTTATGATGGATTTCCAAGTGACTTTATCTTTGAATATTCTGCAAAATATTCTGGTGCTCCATTATTGCAAATGTCAGTAACTCGTCCTGACGGACTTGTGATAGATCTAATATCAAGATCACTTCCACAATCTGATGGTTCTATTTACTCAGAACAAATTTTTTCAACGGATGATTCTGTGAAAAAAAATCTTAGAAAAAACACAAACAATTTTTTATTTCCAATTGACTTGCTTTCTGCAGAAGACGTTGTCTTTTCTGAAACTGACCAAAACAAAATTTTAAAGGGCAAATATGTTTTTCAAATAAAATTCTATGATGTTGATTCTACAATTTACATCAAGAGTTCAAAGATGATTCTTGGTGGCAAAGTATATGGTATTATGGGTACTGATGAGCTGAGACGTGATCTTGCTGTTGGATTACTTTGGGGGACTCCACTTGCATTGTTCATTGGAATTTCAGTAGCAATAGGGTCTGTTGTTATTGGGCTAATCTATGGAGTATTTGCAGGCTACAAAGGCAACAAAACAGATGAGACTCTAATGCGCTTTAACGATGTGATTTATGCTCTACCGGCGCTTCCTTTATTGATAATTTTAGCAGTAACCATAGGAAACAGCGTATTTTTGATAGTTGGATTCTTGATGATATTTGGATGGGTCGGTGTGGCAAAGGTGTCAAGAAGTATGGCGATTCAGATCAAAAACTTACAGTACATTGAGGCTGCCGAAATCATGGGACAAAAAGATATCAAAATAATATTCAAACACATACTGCCTCAACTATTGCCGTATACCTTTGCAAGCATTGCTATCTCGGTGCCTGCCGCAATAACTACGGAAGCAGGACTGAGTTTTTTGGGACTAGGAGATCCTACTTTTCCTACATGGGGTCAGATACTTCATGATGCAAACTCTTTTGGAGCTGCAGCTCGCGGCCTTTGGTGGTGGATTCTACCTCCAGGAATAATGATTGCAATCACGGGTCTTGCGTTTGTATTTATAGGAAACGCCATGGATACAATAGCAAACCCAAGACTGAAGCGTTAGGGTTTGAACTGACGAATTAATTTTATCACATCGTCATTTAGTCTCAAAGTATATGCTGCTGCATTAGGATCAGTTTCTTGTGATAACATTTCTGCAAACTGTGTCTTGTCTTTTCCTCTTTCGTACATGCCACCAGATTCCTTTATGCAAAGAGGAAACTTTTGCATCTTTAGGCCACTTTTAGAAAGATAATCTATAAATTTTTTGTAGTTTTGTGGAGAAAACCACTCTGCATTGTTTTCACTGCATGCCATTATCCAAGCATCTATCGTATTTTGAAATAATGCTTTTTTCCTTAATTCTTCAAGAGTCATATTGATTTAGTGATCTTTTAGAAATCTGCTCTTTTCATCTTGGAGCCGCATCGTGGGCAGGCGCCACCTTTGTATTTATTGTTGCATGTAAGACAAATATACTTTACACTCTGGCTTTGACCAAAGAATCCTCCACCTTCACCATACCCACCCATTCTTCGCATAGCTCGTCTTCTAATGATAAGGGGAAATAGTATGAAAAGTGCTAGTGATGCGATCAATCCCCATGGAAATCCCAACAGATACTGTAACCCAATGCTGATGGCAAGTGAACCGAAAAGGAAAATTAGATACGTCTTGTATTGCCTATCCAAACACTTCACTTTGTTTTAAAAAGCTTATAAGTTTTTGTCAGAATTTTTGTTAACTGTTGTTATTGGAAGATTGTTGCCATCTCTATCATAAGCAAAAATGTCTTCATTCTCGTATGGCGATTTTACAATCATTGTTACAAGACCAAAGAAATTGTGCAGATCTGTAACAGACGGCCGTGCAGAACCAGTTGGGTGTGAATGAACAGTTCCTACATAGCTTGGATCAAAAGGTAAAAACGAATGAGGAAATCCCGCAAATGTTGGTCCGTGGTGTGAAAATGGAGGTATTACAAGACCATCAACTACAACATTTCCTTTATTTGACTTGCCACGTAGAATCAAAATTCCCTCGTTTGGATGGTTCATCTTACAATATGTCAATATCCCATCACGCGTCTCTTCTGTAATGGTAATGGTGCGTTGCATCTTTGGTTTCTTGAAAATCATAAGAAAAGATTACCTGTCAAGCTAATTAATCTTAAATCAGGTTATGGTAAATTTTGTTCCTAAAATTTCAGTTAATTTTGATTCTATATTTTTTACAATCTGTGGCATGAGTTTTGTTGTTTCATTGATTTGATTTTCAAGATTGGTAATTTCTGATTCAAACTGTGTTTTGCGTTCTTTTATTCTAGTCAAATTCTTTTCTTTTTCTTCTAGGTCATTGTTGTTAAATAGAATCTTTTGTTCTAGCGCATTTTTTTTATTTGATAGATCATTTTTCAACTTCAAAAACTCATCTAATCTGGTAATTGTTTCTTCAATTTGTTCAACTGATTTGTCGGTATCCTTGACAGATACGTTGCCTGCAACGACTGACTTGATTACCGCATGCAATACTTCAATTACTGCATTCTTTGTTTCATTGGTAATTACATCATAGGGATTTTCATTCATCTTATCCATGACTAATTTGAGTGGTTTTTCAAGCGAAGAGACATAACTGTACTTTCCAAGGGGTCTTGAAATTTTTGAAAACTGGAAATCCATTTCGTGTTTTATCCTGTCTTTTTCTACTTCAAGTGCTTCTAGTTCTTTTTTGACATTAAGAAATTCAATATAGTTATTACTTGATTTTAGATTCTTGATATTTTCTTCCAAACTTTGAATTGTTTTAATGCTGTTTTGAATCTCTTCTTTTGTACTTACTATGGTGTTATTTTTTACTTCGTTGTCTTTCTTTGAATCAATAATCTTTTTTGACCACTCTGAAATGTTTGAAATACTCAAATCAAGTTTGTCGTATTCATTAACAAGTTTCTGCAGATCTGCTTTGGTTTTGGCAATATCTGCTAGAATTTCTTTAAGTTTGTCTGCGTATTTTCTTGCAAAAACATGCATTACTCTTGAATTTGGACCTAGTATGTCACCAATTCTTTTAAGCAGTTGAGTAACATCTGAATTCAGATTTACCACATCTTGATATTTTTTTATCTCATATGATTTTTTGGAGATCTCTTTTCTTACTCCAGAAATTACGGCACTCTTTCCCCTCTCAATAATTATTTTCAAATGTTTGTCTACATCTTGTGATCCTAGATCATCTGATTCAAACTGTGAAAATAGATGTACGATCTTTTTTCGGCTGATTTCTATTTTATCTCTCCTTGATTTTGATTTTTCAACAATCTGATTACTTAGGTTGTTCTTTTTTTCTTGTAAAATACTCTCTATTTTATCTAAAGAAACTTGCTTAACTAATTGAGTGGACTCTATAGAATCTGTAGATCTTTTCTTACCCCACCCAAAAACCATATGATATTTTACCTACTGGAATAATATCATTACAACATTAAATATTACACGATGCAAATTACGCTATGAGCGATACTCGCTTTATAATGCTGGGAACAGCACTCGTATTTGCTGGCTTCCTTGTCTTGGGAATACTTGGAAGGTCGTTTTTAGAATTTACAGTTCAGGTAAATGAGTTTGGTAACTGCATTAACTATGCAGGAACTGGCGCAGTATCAGCTGACTGTGGTGTTATAATGCAGGACAAGCTGATTTTCTTTGTGGTAGTAATGGGATTGATTAGTTCTGGGATTGTTGCACTGGTCAAGGGATATCGTGGTCGATGGGATCAAGACGTCAAAAGCGATGAAATGGTAGGACCAAAAAAGGACTAGACA
>CAYSWR010000017.1:0-27278 GCA_964434855.1 uncultured Nitrosopumilaceae archaeon
GTATCCACCGCTTCTGTATCCACCGCTTCTGTATCCACCGCCTCTATGACCAACTTCTCTTTTTAACGGATCTGGGATCTTAACTACAATTCCAAGTTGTTTATTCAGATCGGTTATTGGCACTTTAGTTTGATTTGCAATGCTTTTAAAATCTCCAATTGAAGAGTAAGAAACTAGTGTAATTGCTCTTCCTTTTCCGCCCGCTCTTGCAGTTCTTCCGATCCTATGGAAGTATACCAAATCCTGATTTGGAACATCATAGTTTATGACAAGTGCAACCTCTGGTACATCTATTCCTCTTGCAGCCACATCAGTTGCAACAAGGATGTCTACCTTGCCCTTTTTGAATAGATACATTGCTTTGTCTCTTCTAAATTGAGACATATCACCTTGAATTGATACTACGTTAAAGTTTGCTTGGGTAAGCTCATGTGCAACTCGTCTTGTTCTATCTTTTGTAGAACAGAAAACGATAGTTTGTCCAGTCCTGTTTTCTTTTATGAATTTGAATAAAAAGTCAGTCTTTTCTTTATCACGAATAACAAGGAATGCTTGATCTATTCCTTCTCCGCTTAGATCGTCTGCATCAATGAGGATCTGTTGTGGATTTTTCATGTATTTTTCGGCTAGTCTGAGAATTTCAGCAGGTATTGTTGCAGAAAATAAAGATGCAATTCTTTCTTCTGGAACTAGGTCAAGAATGAATTTTATATCATCAATAAATCCCATGTCAAGCATTGTATCAGCTTCGTCTAGTACAACATATTTTATGTCGTTTAATTCAATTGAACCACGTTTTAGATGATCAATTAATCTACCTGGTGTTGCTACAACAATTTCTACTCCCCTTTCAAGATCGCGGAATTGTACACTGATACTTTGTCCACCATAAATAGTGGTATTTCTAACGCCCGTGTGTTTGGCAAACTTGCTTATTTCACCAGAGATTTGAACTGCAAGTTCCCTTGTTGGAGCAAGTATTAGTGCCTGTATTCCGCCTTTGGGTACAACATTTTGCAATATTGGTAATGCAAATGCAGCTGTTTTACCAGTACCAGTGTGTGCTTGACCAATTACATCCTGTCCTGAAAGTATAACAGGTATAGCTGCTGCTTGTATTGGAAATGGTGCTTGGAAATTTAATTCTTTTAATCCATCCAATATGGATTTTTTAATTCCTAATTCTTCAAATGTTGTCAATTTCTCTCATCTTTCTTAAGCAATGACAGAGAAAGCTCATTGCTTATTCCGTCATTATTTTCGATGTTTTAACTCAGTTTTTTGCCTCTAATAACCCTTTCCAAAATATTACAAAAAAATCATCGTGTTATTAGAAATTGTATAATTTCCATTACCAAACAGCTGTATAAGGCGTAATTTTTTTGTAAAATTTACACCGGAATACATACTTAAATGACTTTTTTATAGACCTAAACTATGAGTGCAGAACTTCGATTGAAAAAACTAAGAGGTTCTGGTGGATATGTCATGGCATCTGTTACTGATGATCAGCAAAGAAAAGGAAATCTTGGTGGGCCTGATCTCTTTCTAGCTTCAGTTGGAAGAATTGATGCAGAGAAGATTTCAAAATATTTTTGCAATACTTGTGAAAAAGACTTTGAAGGAAGTCCTAGAATAGATTATGAAAGCCCAAATGAACTAGTTGCAGACAACCTTATGCTTTTAGAAAAAGGACAATACGTCTGTACTAACTGTGGTTCGGTTCTTGCAGAATACAGAAGTTTTAGCAAACCAAATGAGAATGCAGAAGTTGGTTTAGCAAGACCACAAACACTTGCAAGTCAAATTCTTGGCGAATCTCCTACAGATTACCAATCTTCACAACAAACCTATTCACAGCCAGTATTAACATCATCAAGCGTTACTACGTTTAATTCCTTAACAGGTCTCGCTGTTTATGATTCTGAAGCACGAAAGATTGGAACTGTAAAACAGATAGGCATACAAACTGGGCAGCCAGGAATTGTTTTAGTTGTTACAAAAAATGATGGAAGTGACGTTGTAATAAAGTGGGAAGAAATTAAGAAAATAGGAGAGATAGTTCTTTTAGGTAGTCAAGTATCAGATGCAAGTTCAAAATGTAGTGAGTGTAGTTTTGATAATAAACCAGATGCAAAATTCTGTGAAAGTTGTGGTAAAAAAATAAAATAGAATATACAATGTTGAGCAAGATTTATTTTACAAACTTATGGGACAGAATGTAGTTTGAGTAAACATTCTGGAGTTTCTGCAATTGTAAAGGACATCATAATAGTTGTCATTGGTGTTGCAATCATTTGGTTTGGCCTTAGGATTGCCTTTGGTACCGACAACCCATTTTATGTAGTATCAAGTGGTAGCATGGAGCCAAACCTGAATGTTTTTGATGTTCTTGTAGTTCAGGGTAATGATCCTTTTGATAAAATCCAAAAAGGTGATATCATAGTTTTCAACAGACCAGCCGGTCATGATAGAGTTATTGTGCACAGAGTAGCTGAGATTCTTGATGAAGACCCACATGTAGTCAGAACAAAAGGAGATGCAAATCCTGCTTCTATACCGGGGACCGATTTCCCAATAACCAAGGATGAATACATTGGTAAAGTAGCATATGTAATTCCGCAGATTGGATATGTTACAAGAATTCTCACTCCACCAATAAATTACATCATAATCGCAGTTATTGTTGGAATTATGATCTACAAACAATATGGAAAGAATAAAACAAAATCAGATCAGGTGGTTTCATCAGATCAATTTCCTCCAGCAAATTCTGATGTTACAAATACATCAATACCAACTGAAGTAGGACATTTTGATGATATAGCTAAAAGTAGAGAAGCCGTAGAACCCAAAGAATCAGAACGGAAAGAGAGTTAGTTTCGTACGCCAGCTAGTTTTTCTGCAAACTTTTTGTTTTCTGTTTTACTTACCTTGAATACGCGTTCAAAATAATCAGCTTGTTCATGTGTAAGATCAGGTTCTTCTTTTACGTTTGCTAGATTTTTGGCAAGTTTCTTTTTATAACCAAGCTGCATTAGTCGTGAAATGTTAATTCTTTGTGCTTGTGGTGAACCCGCACCATGCATTGATTCTGTCAGATAACCTACAGCATTTCTTCCCATCGTCATGTTTTCAATTAATCTCAAGATCCTCATCCTGTTTTCAACATCGACCCCTTTACGTCCTTTCAGATATTTTTTAAGGATTGGTCCAGTTTCTGGATTTCTAAAGTCCTTTTCTGATGGCAATGTAACCATTAATCCTCCTGCAATATCTTGGGCCAGTCTGCCAATCTCGTATGGAAATCTAGTAACATTATGTTTACATACATTTGCAAGCATGTCATCGTTTAACCAAACTCCAGATTTGGTTTGGTGTGCTTGATATGAAGATGCAATTCCAGCTGCGTAAATGCTCTCGTTTAGATGTGTCATTTCTACAAGCTTGTCTTTGATGTGAGATACGTTTGGTATTCCGTTATAATCCGCAATGGATGCTGCAGCTCCAATAAGTACATCACCCAATCCAGTTTTACAGACATAGCTTCTTCTGTGGTAACATGTGAATCGTTCAACAAGCATCGCAGCAAAGTCATATTCACCATTCATAAAAACACGTTCCCATGGAATGAAAACGTCATCAAAAATCATCATTGCTTCTTGTCCTGAAAATTTTGCGTTTCCTGCATCAATATCTCCTTCTTCCATACTTCTTGTGTCACAAGACTGTCGACCATAGATGTATGTAATACCTGGATCGTCTGCTCTGACAGCCCCAACTATTGCATAATCTTTGTCATTTTCTTGCAGTCGCATTGTTGGCATTACTATAATCCAATGAGAATTGATACAACCAGTTTGATGTGCTTTTGCTCCTTTTATGATAACACCTTTGTCATTCTTTTCTACTACACGTAAGAATACATCTGGATCCTCTTGTTCATGTGGAGCTTTACTTCTGTCTCCTTTGGGATCAGTCATAGCACCACCGATTACAAGATTTTCAGTTTGAACCATCTTGATAAAATCAACAAGTCTTTTGTGATAGTTTGTCTTGTATTTTTCATCTATTTCATAGGTAACAGAATAAAGTGAGTTTAGTGCGTCCATGCCGACACATCTCTGAAAACATGTTCCAGTATTTTGGCCTAGTTTTCTTTGCATTTTATTTTGGTTAACAAGATCAGTGGCACTTTCTACAATATGCAGAAATCGATTAACTTTTTGGCCCGTTATGGAAGAATGTACTGTGGCAAGTTCTTCTTCTCTGACAGCAAGATCGTATGTCTCAGCGACAGCGTTAATGGAAGGGCGTATAATTGGATGGTCTACTGGTTCTTTAACACGTTCTCCAAAAAGGTAAACCTTGAGATTTCGTCCTCTGAGACTTTGTATGTACTCAGCACCAGTCCTAATTGGCATGCATCTATTCTTCGTCATAGCAATATAAAATCTTAGGCATGGTGTTTAGCGGCAAAAAGTGTAGATATGCGATCAGGTAAGACCTATTCTTACATCTACTGCTTTACAGCCTTTTCCTTTTTCGAAGACTAGAACAGGATTCATATCAAGTTCCTTTATTTCTTTAAAATCACTTACCAGTTGCGAAAGTCTTTGTATGCATTCAGATAATTTTTTGAGGTCAGATGGTTTTTCACCTCGTACTCCTTGCAAAAGCTTGTTTGTTTTAATAGAAGAGATCATTTCATCTGCTTCTTTATCTGTAATGGGGGCAAGTCTGAATGTAACATCCTTTAAAACTTCAACGTAGATTCCGCCCATACCAAACATTACAACAGGTCCAAATCCAAGTTCTAACTTTGAACCAATTATGGTTTCCTTGCCCCCCTTTACCATTTCTTGTACTAAGACTCCTTTGATGATCGCTTTTTTGTCGTATTTTTTTGCATTCTTGATTATTTCTTTAAACGCAGCTCTTACTTCCTGTGGATTTTTTAGTCCAACTTTTACTCCACCTGCATCGGATTTGTGTATAATTTGCGGCGATGCAATCTTCATCACTATTGGAAAACCAATCTTTTTTGCAGCTTGAATTACTTCTTTGTCTTTTGTAGCAAGAATGCTTTTTGGAACTGGAAAGCCGTAAGCTCGTAAAACTTCTTGTCCTTCTTCTTCAAGAAGATTTTTTCTTCCTTCAGCTTTGACTTGGGCAAATACCTTTTCTACCTTCTTTTTGTTTACAGCAAACTTTTGAATAGTACCTTCAGAAGTCTGAGACCATTCAGTAAACCGTAGCATTGCATTAAGAGAACGGATAGCAGTCTCTGCATAGGTATAGTGAGGTATGCCTCCTTGTGCAAGTATTTCCTTGTTTTTGATTCCCTCGTCTAAGCCCATGAGACTTGCAAGTATAGTTTTGCTTGGATATTTTTTAGACATGTTGACTATAACCTCAGCAAGTTTGTTGTAATCCAAAGTTGCAGATGGAGTACACATTGCAACAACAGAACCTACATTTGGATGTGCAAGAACCTCATTTAGCACATTATCAAATCTATTAAAATCTGCATCACCTACAATATCAACTGGGTTTCTAGAGGAACCCCAAGGCGGGATAACTGCATTAATCTTTGGTCTTATTTCCTCGATTTTTGCCATTTTGATTCCAAGCTTAGAACAGGCATCAGTAGATATGATAGCTGGTCCTCCTGCATTAGAAACAATGACAAGATCTCCTTGTGTTGGAAGTGGCTGTTTAGAAAACGCTGTTGCGTAATCAAATAATTCTTCCATGGTATCAACGCGAATTGCACCAGACTGCTTTAGTAATGCATCATAAATTTCGTCAGAACCCATCAAAGCTCCAGTGTGGGACATGGCTGCTTTAGCACCTTCTGGACTTCGACCTGATTTTAAAACAACAATTGGTTTTTTTATTGGATTAAGACGTGTTATTTGTTTACAAATTTTTAGAAATTCTGGACCATTTCCCAGATCTTCAAGATACATGACTATAACTTTGGTTTGTTCATGCTCTGCAAGTATCCTTAGAATATCCACTTCATTAAGATCTACTTTGTTTCCCATGCTAATGACTGCAGAAAACCCAATTCCTTGAGCACTTGCATCTTCTACCAAAGCTGCACAAATAGCTCCACTTTGTGAAACAAGTGCTATTCCACCTGATTTGGGAGTTACTTTTAGAAATGTTGAATTCATCATTGTCTGTGGTGCAAGATTCATCACACCAAGACAGTTTGGACCTATGATTCTCAGACCATGTTGTTTTGCAATTTCTCCTAATCTTCGCTCAAGTGCGGCCCCTGCTTCATTTACTTCTTTAAATCCAGCAGAAATTACAATGGCGCCTTTAATCTTCTTCTTGCCGCATTCTTCTAGTACAGAAGGTACCACATCATTTTTTGTTATAATTACTGCAAGATCAATTTCTTCAGGAACATCAATTACTGTCTTGTAGGCTTTTTTGTCAAATACAGTTTCTCGTGTTGGACTTATTGGAAAAATTTTCCCTGTGTAACCTTTCATTATGTTAGATGTAATTGCTCTACCAACACTGCCTTCCTTATCTGAAGCACCTATTATTGCGATGGATTTTGGAGAAAGAAAAACTGACTCTGCCATTTTAACGAATTGAGATCAATTGATTTGTATAATAAGTTATTCGTCATCCCGTTATTAACTTCCAAGCATCTTTCCTGCTAGATTTTCTTTTCTTGGAATCCATTTTATCTTTAGATTCGAATACTTTCCTATGAGATTCCAAGATTCCATGGCCAGAGCCCTAAGTTCTGGACTATTTATTGCATATTCATGATTTAGTTGAGAGACAGTATTTTTGGAATCACTGTATATTATGATTTCATCGTTAAAATCTATAAATTTTTTCAATACTAAAATTATTGCCATGTATTCTGCTTGATTATTTGTAATATTTGCTTCTTTTTTGTAAAATGATTCGCCCGTCTCTTTCACAAAAAAACCAAATCCAGAATTTGGCCCTCCAGAACCATCGACATAAATGTTAAACACCATCTCTATATAGACCTGATATTTTTATGCCCAAGTTTACAACTATTAAAAAGAGAATAAACGAAATAGACTGCGATATAATTGATGCTAGATATGGCTCATAGACTTCAGTGAGCAAATAATATTGCAAAACCCATCTAGCTATCATGTATATAATTTCACCAATGCCTAGTGATGATATGAGTTTGATGAGATCTTTTTTGAGTACATGCCAATCAATTTCTCCTGATTTTAATTTGTATTTTTTTCTATTATCAACGTAATACAATCCACCAAATGTAGAAAGATACACGGAATAATCTACTAAAAGCGTAAAAGTTGTGTTAAGATAATATTCTTGTTCGGAAAATAATTGTGCGGCTATTGCTGAAATGGTAACGGAGGCAACATACCCAAACAGTATATTCTTGTTCAGTTTGAGATATTCTTTGTATTGTTGCCTCACAAAAATTACTGTATAGGACTTACAAATAAATCATCTAATTGAATCATTAACAAGAATACAATAGAGATTTGACAAATGGATCTTTAGAATCTGTTTACAAAAACCAGAAAACTAGTTTAATAATAATGATGTGAAGGACGTTGTTGTTTTCCTAGATTATCAAAATGATCATGTTTTTTCTGTCCTTCAGCATGAGTGTGTGTTGTACCATCTGCATGAGTATGAGTATACATTACAGGTTTTGCCATAAGAACATGATCAACGCGAATCAGTTGAATGGTTACTTCTGTAGCAGTCTTGAGAATTTGTTCTTTAACTAAATATGGATCAATGATATTTTGAGAAAACATTTCTTTTACCTTTCTTTCTATTGCATCAATTCCATACCAAGAGCGTCTTTTTTCCTCAGAAGACATAGAGTTTTTTGATCTCAATTGAGTAATGACATCAACCACATTCATGCCTGCATTTCTTGCAATGGTAAGTGGTATCTCTTCTAATGCATCTGCAAATTTTTGTATTACAATTTGTTCTCTGCCGCTTATTGAGCGTGCTTTATTTCTAATTCTGTCTGCAATGATTGCTTCAACTGATCCCCCACCACCTACAATTAATGGTTTTATGAAAAAATCTTTTAGAACTGAAATTGCATCTAATACTGAACGGTGGTATTCATCAAGTAGCATCTTTGAGTTTGCTCTAAGTAAAAGTGTTACAGATTTAGGACTTCTACAATCATCAACTAATACCATTTTATCATCACCAACAAATTTTTCGTATACTTTACCAGCGTAACCAAGATATTTTTCAGAGATATTTTCTAGATCGTTGGTAATAGTTGCACCTGTTGCTTTTTGAAGCCAAAACAAATCATTTTCTTTTACTCTTTTGACTGAGATAATGCCTGCCTTGGCAAGATAATGTTGCGCAAGAAGATTGATCCCTTTTTGTGAAATTACTACATTAGCTCCAGAATTAATTATGTTCCGAGTCTTTAGTTTTATCACATCTGATTCTTTGGTCAAATATGACTGAATTTGATTTGGTGATGTGATAATGATTTCTGCGTCAGTCTTTGTCCGTTTATCATCAAGCTCTTCATTGATAAGAAGAATTTTTGCATTGTTGATCAGTCTAGGCATGCCAGAATTGTCAATGGTCTTATCAATAACGATGCCTTTAACAAGTTGGATGTCTGACGTATTGCCTGGTTTTTCTTCAATCTTTATGTCATCAACTTCGATTTTATTATTTACAAAATCTGCAATAGTGCAAAATGCATCAACTACAAGTTTTGCAACAATACTTTCTTTTAGAGCAAGAAAAGATATTGCTTTTGAAGCCAGACAAGTATTAGCAAGTTTTTCCATAATACTTCTATCAGAATTCTTATATGGTTTAGCAATTTTCTCCAGAGTTTTAAGTGCAATTTCTAATCCACGTATATATCCAGTCTCAATTGTAGATGGAGAGATTCCCATATCCAATAATTCTTCAGTCTTTTCAACAAGAGAACCAGCTAAGACCACTACAGAGATAGTTCCATCTCCTACCTCATTGTCTACAGCATTTGATGCCTCAATCAAGACTTTGGCGGCAGGATGTTCTACGTCAATTTTACGTAGTATTGTTGCACCGTCTTTTGTAAGTGTAATTTCACCTAAAAGATCGATGTACATTTTTTCAAATCCTCGTGGCCCCAATGAACTTTTGATAAGTTCAGAAATCAATTTAGCTGCAAGTAAATTATATCTGCGTGCCTGTTCACCTTCACTTTGTCTTACGTCTTCACCCAATAGATGTTCTGTTGGATTCATAATCTCTCCCATAGATTTAATAATTATAAAAATGTGTCAGTTTCGATACAATTAATGAAAATCAGTAGAACAAATATCTAAAACAAATCAATTTGCTCCAGTTCAATTTTTTTACATGGTATTTGGAATTATTGTTGTATCAATGTATAATTTTACAGCACATTCATCCGAACAATATTAACTATAGTACTAATTAGATCTTTTATGTCATCTATAGAATTTGAAAGTATTCTTACAACCATCCCAGAATCATAAGGCAATGCTGAATATCCTGCTAACATAGATTTTGTTTTTATAGCTAAGTTAATTTCAGAACTCATTTTTTCATATTTGGCTGATTTTGTGATTATGTAGATAGTAGAACAAATTGTCTTGTTTGCAAACAGATATTCAAATTCTTTACTGTTTTTTTTAGGTTCCATATTAAGTACATCTGAAAAGAGTATCTTATCATTTTCATCATATGTAGTTAGACGAAGAAAACAGATATCAAAATCAAATTTTTCTCCAGATGCTAGTCGCCCTGCAGAAATTATTTCAGAATATATCATAGTGGAATTTGTTCCAATTTTTAGATTAACTTCTTGATAAAATTTAGATGATTTATAAGGAATGATTTGATTAGGTAGAAATTCTACATAGCTGCCATTCTGAGTAGTGACATTTACATACTGTGATGCATGGCTTTTTTCCATTTTGTATATTTTCGTGGCTGCTTGTGTAGTGACATATGATGAGGTATTCTCGCCAGCTATTATGTCAATTTCCATTTTATCACCTTGTAGTATTCCACCTGATGATGACATGATATAGATATGAGCAGTTTTTGGAAATTTGGTATCAGGATACATTGCTTTTTGAATTAAAAGTGGGGCTTTTGTTTGCAAGTCTTTAATGAAGGTTTTAGAATCTGTGTCTGTAGCAAGTTCTATTTTTATAATTCCATTATTACTAACTAGAGAAGGTTTGAGTTTACCGTAGGACTGAAATTGGCGGGGGATTTTTGAATTCATCATTTATGTCTCAGTTTTCGTATAGGTTTTTTGTCAAATAGTAAATCATTGATTATATGTTTCGCGATATGATGTACGCCTGAACCAGTTTTACAGTTAACGAATTCAAAAGGTTTGTTTGATCTGATTAATTTTGCATCACGCTCCATTATTGAAAGATCTGCTCCTACATATGATGCTAAATCAGTCTTGTTAATTACAAGAAGGTCGCAGCTTTCTATTCCCAAACCGCCCTTGCGTGGATATTTGTCTCCTCCAGAAACATCTACAATATAGATGAAATAATCTGCTAGTGCAGGACTAAATGTAGTCATAGTGTTATCGCCACCACTTTCTATTATTATCAAGTCCAAGGTGGGATCCTTTTGTTCAATTTCGCTTACAACTGCCAGATTAATCGAGGGATCTTCGCGGATAGCTGTGTGTGGACAACCACCAGTTGCAATTCCTATAATCATGTCTTCTGGCATTATTTTTAATTCTGTAGCTAACGTGCGTTGCATTCGTTCCGCATCTTCTTTAGATATAACATCGTTTGAAATTATGCAACATCGATAACCCTTTTTGCTTAAAATGGGTACAAGCATTTCAATTAGTCGTGTCTTACCAGAACCAACAGGTCCGCCTATTCCAAGTTTTGGAATTGATCTGTTACTAGACATGAAAATAGCTACTAAAATTATGTAATAAACATTCTAGAATAATCATGCTCGTGCTCCATTTGTAAAATATCTGTAAATGGAGTTAGCTGCCACATATCGTTAAGAGATTTTCTTGGAATGTCTTTGATTAATATGTTAATTTCTTCTTCTAGACAAGTAAGAATCCATTGACCATCTAAATGTTGAATTATTCCCAATCTCAGTGCTGCTCCTATTACACTTACACTGTAAGAATAAAGCATCATTTTAACAGCACTTTGTTTTGATATATGAAGACAATTTGCAGAAATTCCTAAACAAACTGGGTATGTGCCTTCACTTTGTTTTGATTCTATTTTGCTTTGAAATTTACGAGCAAATTTATTTTCTTTATTAGAAGTCATGTAGATCACACAATTCATCATTTGTGGCCCTGATCTAACAGAGGCATTTCTGATTTCCTTAATTAGCTTCATTGAAAAAAATCTGTTATCAATATCAACTATTCTAGAAATATCATTATTTTGTGCTGCAATCATTGCTTCATATAAAACAACACAGTCACAAGGTGCAAGTTGAAAATGTATTTGTTGTCGTATGAATTGTAAAATGTCTCTTTTAGTTTTAATCTTATCATGTTTAACAAAAGATTCCAATCCACCTGACATGCCAAACATACCAGATGGGAAAAAAGAATCTGCAAGCTGCATGAGGTGAAATTCATTAGTGTTCATGTACATCCATTCCCCTTATTGGTTGAAAGATTCTTTCTTCTACTTTCAGTTCTATATGGTCTATTACAGCATGTAATAACTTTCTAAATATGTCAACTTCAGAATCTGCCTGTATGGGAAAGGAGATCACGCCTTTATCAACTGCAATTGGTCGATGTCTATTTCCTATAATGTGACCTATCATTATACATAATGGGGTCAGATTCTTTGATTTTTTCTTTAGTCTAATTGAGATAATTTTTTCCGGCAACTGTTCAACAACGATAAATTTCTTTGGCGTAGATAATAAAACATCACCGTGCTGCAGTTTTGTTTCAGATTTTAGCACCAATCCCACATCTGTTCCTCTATCAGTTTTTCTTCTTAATCTGTTTCGTTCCATTTCTAATCTGGAGATTTGCAATCTTTCATAATTTCCAACAGATTTCATTTGTTTGTAAATACTTTGAAGTGTCTTATTGTGAAAAATATTGCCAACAACAGAAGTTATTGTATGCACAATATTACACTTTTACCATCGAAATTATGTTTTTCCAAGAATAGGAATTTTGTTTATTTGAAGTCACTTATAAATACATGAAGCGTCGATATGTCATTCATTGTATGATGCTTACACCAAAAGATATTGACAAATTGTATATTTTTATGACTGCCGAGGTGGCACGTAAAAGAAAGTCAAGGCATCTGAAGCTTAATTATCCTGAATCTGTAGCCCTGATTGCTGATCACATTGTGGAAGGTGCTAGAGATGGCAAATCTGTTTCCATGTTGATGCGAACCGGCAGAAAAGTGCTAACAAGAAATGATGTTTTACCAGGAGTTCCTGAACTTGTAAAAACTGTACAAGTAGAAGCTACATTTGAAGATGGAACTAAACTTGTAACTGTTCATGATCCAATTGTGTGATCTAATTTGATTCCTGGTGAATATTTTCTATCCAAAGATCCAGTAATTGCAAATGTTGGAAGAAAGACGCTAAAAATCAAAGTAAGTAACACGGGTGATAGACCAATCCAAGTTGGCTCTCATACGCATTTTTTTGAGGTAAACAAATTTCTTGCATTTACAAGAGAAAAAGCATATGGATGTCATCTTAACATTCCAGCAGGGACTTCAATCAGGTTTGAACCAGGTGATACTAAAGAAGTTGAGATAACAGAATATGGTGGCAAGAGAATTGTATATGGTTTCAATGGACTTGTCAATGGAAAATTAGATCTCAAGAAAAATTCAGCAATTAAGAAAGCAAAAGAGAAAGGATTCAAAGACAGTGTATAGATGGTACTAAAAATTCCAAGAAAACAATACTCAGATTTGTATGGACCTACTGTAGGCGATAAAATCAGGCTTGCAGATACTGATTTAATCATTGAAATTGAAAAAAACTTGCTAACATATGGAGACGAGGTTGTGTTTGGAGGAGGAAAAAGTATACGTGATGGAATGGGGCAAGCCAGTGGAGTAACTAGTAAGAACGCACTTGATCTAGTAATTACAAATTCCATTATCATGGATCCGATTCTTGGGATCATCAAGGCAGACATTGGCATAAAAAATGGTTTGATAGCAGGAATTGGGAAGGCAGGAAACCCAAATGTTATGAACGGTGTAAATATGACAATATCATCAAATACAGAAGTCATAGCTGGAGAACATACAATATGTACTCCAGGGACAATTGATACTCATATCCATTTTATTTCTCCACAACAAGTCATAGAGGCAATATGCAACGGAACAACTACTATGATTGGCGGTGGTACTGGACCTGCAGATGGCACTAATGCTACAACATGTACCCCTGGACCTTGGAACATTCATAGAATGTTAGAAGCAGTTGAAGAACTACCCATGAATTTTGGTTTCTTAGGCAAGGGAAATGATTCCTTAGAACCTGCTTTGATGGAGCAGATTGAAGCTGGTGCATGTGGATTAAAATTACATGAAGATTGGGGTTCTACTCCTGCCACAATTGATGCGGCATTACGAGTTGCAGACAAAACCGATACTCAAGTTGCCATCCACAGTGATACTTTGAATGAATGTGGTTTTGTTGATGACACAATCGAGGCTATTGCTGGAAGAGCAATTCATACTTATCATACAGAAGGTGCTGGTGGAGGACATGCACCAGATATCATGAAGATCGCTGGTGAAAAAAACATTTTGCCTTCTTCAACAACCCCTACAAGACCATATACTGTAAATACACTAGACGAACATTTGGATATGATGATGGTTTGCCATCATCTAAATTCTTCAGTACCAGAAGATGTGGCATTTGCAGAATCTAGAATTAGAGGTGAAACAATTGCTGCAGAAGATGTGTTGCATGACATTGGTGCTTTAAGCATGTATTCTTCTGACAGTCAAGCAATGGGCAGAGTTGGTGAAGTCAATATCAGAGCATGGCAGACTGCAGACAAAATGAAAAAAATGACTGGTAAGTTAAAGGAAGAAAAAGGCGACAATGATAATTTACGTGTCAAGAGATATCTTGCAAAGACTACCATCAACCCTGCAATAACACATGGTATTTCAGATTATGTTGGTTCTCTTCAACCTGGAAAATTAGCTGATATTGTTATCTGGACACCGCCATTCTTTGGTGTAAGACCAAAACTTGTAATAAAAGGTGGTTTTATTGCATATTCTCTCATGGGTGACCCTAATGCATCTATTCCGACTACAGAACCAGTTTATTATCGCCCTATGTTTGGATCAATGGGCAGAGCTAAATATTCTACATCGGTAACATTTACGTCAAAACTTGCGATAAAAAACAAAATAGCAGAAAAGCTTGGACTAGAAAAAAAATTACTTCCAGTTAAAAATTGTAGAACGATAGGTAAGAAAAACATGATACATAACAATCTTGTCCCGAAAATAGAAATTGACCCTGAAACTTATACAGTTAAAGTGAATGGAAAACTAGCAACTATTAAACCAGCAGAAAAATTATCATTGGCAAGACTATACAATTTGTTCTAGTGTTTCAGTCAGGAACAATATATTTTTATATTTACGAGTACAACTTGTCATATGAATCCAGTTAGTACGAGAGAAGAAGTAGAAAAGGCTTCTAAGAAAGTAGTAGAAACACTATACGGAACTGACATCCAAGATTTCAAAATAAGAGAGTTGTTTGCTTTACCAGAGAAAGGTCCAAGAACAGCTTGGGATGTGCAGACAACATTCCTGTCAAACAAGCAAAAGTATACCGTTGATCTTGAGATTCAAGAAAAGGACGGACAGGTTACTAATGCTAGACTAATTGACAAGATGGTACCATTGTAGATCTTTCGATAATTAGTGATTTAAAAAATTAGTTATAGAAAGTTCCAGAGAATTTAAGATCTCTTATTTTGTTTTTTTTCTGTGATTTGTAACTCAGTACGAGTTCCAATTACATCTAATCTTCTTTCGATTTCAGGATGCAACTTGATGTATTCAATAAATAGATAACAAAGACTATTTTCTATAATCACGTATTATGATAATTACAATCCAAACTGCACCCATGGCTATTGTACCATATCCTGCACCAACATACATAGGTTGAGGAGGTTGCAATTGAGTTAAACCAACCCCCAAAAGTAATAAAATTACAGCAAACATATGCTGCTTTGCTCCTCTCATTAACGAGTTTTAGCACAACAACCTAATAAGATTTTTAGCGGTTCTTGATTTAAAATATCAAGCAGGGTTTCTCTTTATGTTGTTTGTTCCTTCACCGTCAGAACCTGTAAAATTTTTCAGATCTTCACCTGTGATCACATCTTCATCTGGTGGAACATAATCATTGATACCGTGTCTTTGTCTACCTGGATATTTCTTTTGAGTAGCTAAGGCCACTATTATAAATAATGCAAACGATATTGGTGGCGGTATAAACGTATCTAGTCCTGCTAACTCTGGCGGAATAACAAAGAACATTGACAATCTTAATGCAGAGCCTACAATAAGTGAAGTAACAGCTGCAGGCATGTTTGCCTTTTTCCAAAACAAACCTAGTGTTAGTGGTGCCCATGCACCAGCAAAGACAATATCAAATGCCAAGATCAAGTAAACTCCCGGTTGAGGGATTAGATAACCAAGTATGAAGGCAGCTGCCATCACTGGTATAGTGAATATTCGTGTGGTCAAAAGTAATTTTTTATCATTCATTGGAGTTTTTTTCAACCATCTTCTCAAAATATCTCTTTGAAGCAGGTTTCTAGACATTACGCTAGATACTGCAAGCAAGCCTCCGTTTGCAGTTGACATTGCAGCCCCAAGTACACCCATCAACAGAGCTGCCCCTATTGCAAAAGGCATGTGGTTTATTGCAAGTTCGGGCAGTGCAGTAAACGGATCTGCTAGACCAGGTAGGTAGAATAATGCAATGATTCCCAACATGCTTGTTGGAATAACTGTGAATAGTGTTAATCCTCCTCCCCAGAGGGCACCTCTTTGTGCAGTCTTTGGATCCCTTGCAGCAAATACTCTTTCCATAAAGTCTAATGCAACAATATCACCCAATGCTAGGGCCATTATTCCAGCCCAATTTATCAATGCACCATTTGCCATATCTGTTAGTCCAGATAGATCCAGATATCCTGGCGGCGCACTTCCCAAAATTGTGGCAAAATCAACTCCTGCAAATCCTCCAGCAAAGAAGATAAACGCTGCCCAGAATGAACCTATGGCAAGATAAATCTGGAAAATATCTGTGTATGCCGAGGCGAATAGACCTCCTGCATATGTATAGACCAATACAACCAGAGCTGCAATAAGAATACCCCAGAAAAAGTCTATACCAAAAACTGTCTGTAAAATAAAACCACTTGCCGCAAAATTTCCTGCAACTAGAACAGTAAAGCTAATTATCATTAAAACACCAGAGATGCCTTCTGATGCATTGCCATACCTCCTGTAATAATAATCTGGCAACGTAAGCATTGATAATTTGTTAAGCGTCTTTGCGTAAAACAAGCCTGTAAGAATCAAGCATGCTCCAAGTCCAATAGGAATTACTGCACCTGCCCAGAATCCAAATTGATAAACAAGTGCAGCATTACCAAGTGATGAATTACCATCAATTGATTGAGCTGCTAGCATGGTTCCTACAAAAAACAGAGGCAGGCTTTTGCCAGCAACCATGTACCTTTTGCTACTTTTTTTAACGAGCCTAGAAGTTAATGTTCCTACGACAACAGATAAAATAAGAAACCCAATAATTGCAATGCCAAATCCATCCAACCCCGCCATTCTCATACGATAAAATAGAAATTATTTAAGGATTACCAGATTATTCGTAAAAAAAGTATTTATTCTCTGTCTAAAATTGATTATACAAAAAATTTCAAAATATTACACATAATATTGAAAATATTTAATAGATTTTTTACGAGATAAACTTTAACACTCTTTTTGTCATCAAATGGCAAAATGTACATTTAGAATGATTGTTTTACAAAACAAATGGAGCGTAGATTATGTTGATTTTTTGAAATTGTGTAAAATCATATATGAAATTTTTTGATCAAGAAGAAAATTAAAAACGTAGATTACTTAGACAAATTTAATTACTATGTACAGCAATAAGAAACGCGATAAAAATGGGAATGGAATTTTATGGCGATTCATACAAAGGCAATGACGAACCAATTTTTGTTGGAATACCAACATTTTTGAAATTACCTTGGCTTAGAAGTAAAGCTGAATTAGAAAAAGTAAAACCAGATGTTGCAATTATAGGAGAACCGTTTGATTTTGGAACAACTATTCGTCCTGGCGCAAGATATGGCCCAAGAGCAATTCGTGCAGCTTCTACAGTACCATCTCCACCGTATGAGCACTTTAACATTGAAACAGGTGTTGATCCTTTTGGTGTTTACAAGGTAATCGATTACGGTGATGTAAATGTCTCACCTGGGGATGTCATAGAATCTCACAGGAGAATGACTGACAAAGTAAAGGAAGTTCTTGATATTGACGGCATTCCAGTAATGCTTGGTGGTGACCATTCTATCACATTTGCAAATGTAAGAGCATTTGCTAAAAAATACAAGAACATTGGTATGATACATATTGATACTCACGCAGATTGTGCACCACAAGGTCTCTGTGGTTTCAAGTATGATCATGGAGCACATATCAGAAGAATTATGGAGTTAGGTTGTCTGAAGGGCAAAAACTATACCTTGATTGGTCCACGTGGATACTGGCCAGGACCAGACTTGTATAAATGGATGGCAGATCAGGACTTTCAATGGTTCACCATGCTGGACGTAGAAGAATTAGGAATAGATCAAATTGCAAAGGAGGCTGCTGATAGAGCTAATGATAATGTGGATGCAGTCTACATCAGTTGGGATATAGATACTTTTGATCCAGCATATGCTCCTGGAACTGGTGAACCGGAACCAAATGGACTAACATCCAGAGAAGGTATGAGGTTAATGAGATTATTATCAACATCATTTGATCCAGATAAGTTTGCATTTGACCTTGTTGAAGTTGCACCAAACTATGATGTTAGTGATGGAAATTCATACAGCGGAGGTATTACATCAGGTTTGGCAAACAGGCTGATTGTAGAACTTTTGGCAGGATTGTCACTTACAAAGAAAGGTAAAACTGAAGGCAGTCCTATAAGGCCAAACCTATATCGTGGAAAAGGTCATACTTACGACTTTGGAAATGGTCCCAAAGCAAAGATTCCAAAGAGATCATGATACATGTAAAGGCCGAGATAAAAGGAGAATCAGATGCAGCTCCCTTTACTAGGATTTTTGAATATAGTAACAATAGCGAAGTAGTATTTTACAATACATTAGACATGATTAAGGAAAAGATTTCAAAGAATATGAAAATTAATGTGAATGAGGCACTCGTGGTTTTTTGTGCCCATGTTGTTAATGAATTGCGTGCACGCAAATTTAAAAATAGCATTGAAAAGAATGCCTCTGAGATTCTAAAAGCACATCAAGTTATGATTGGTGTGCCAGAAACTTTGAGGGAAATTACTTTTGAAGTAATAGTGGATAATTTGCCAAAAACTGTCATATCTTTTGTCAAGCCAATTCCAGCAAGTAACTATATGCTAGTAACTAATTCACAGAAAAAAGAGTAGGAACATGGAAGAATTAATTTCACAGTTTCAGACAGTGACTCCTGTTCTTGTAATGGTGGCGGGACTTGCAATAGGGTTAGAACATGCTTTTGAACCTGATCATATAGCTGCTGTATCAACACAGGTAGCAAAGAGAAAAGTTCAGCAGTCAAAATCTCTAAAAATATTTGTTGGACAAAGTATTCTTAGATCATCTTTACTTGGAGCATTATGGGGAGCTGGTCACACATCAAGCCTTGTTCTAGTAGGCCTGCTTGTTTTTGTTCTTGCCCTGAGTATACCAAACACTATTTTCATAGGTCTGGAATTTATCGCAGGTATAATGCTTGTCTTTCTTGGTTTAATAACATACTCTAATAAAAGCATCTTCAGGTTTAGACATCTTCATCCTCACGTGCACGAAGATGGTACAGTTCATACTCATCATCATACTCACGAAGATGAACATAAACACGGTCATAAATTATATGCAATGGGATGTGTACAGGGACTAGCTGGCAGTGGAAGCCTTGTAGTTTTGGTTGCATCTAGTTTTGGTAGTGTCGAGATGGTTTTGTCGTTTATTTTGATTTTTGGTATTGGTTCCATTATCGGGATGGCTATCATAAGTGGACTCGTTGGTCTACCATTTGTATTTACATCCAATATTGTAAAGATAAATAGAATTTTACGATATGTTGCAGGTACTGCGAGCTTGTTAATCGGAATCAACATAATGTATGAAGTAGGTGTTATTGGAAAGCTGTTTGGTATCTAAATTTTATAGATCGAGTCTTGAAAGCAGTGCAGAATATAGAAACGGAAGTATTGTTGTTGCTTCCGCATGTATCGTAGTCTGTTTTGCTTTTTGCGTGACCTTGCCCCACGATATGGCTTCTCTGATAAGTGCCCCACTCAGACTACCGTCAAACTCCTGAGCTGTTGTTATATAGACTGCATAATCTAGCCCATCACGGTATTGGTTCCACCACAGTGTATGGTGTTTTGATATGCCTCCACCAATCATGAGAGCGCCTGATTTTTTTGCCTTGAATATGAGGCCAGACAACAAGTCACCATCTGCAGCTACATTTAGTTTGAAATCATGATGTTTTTGTGTAAACAGCCAAATCTGGCTGCCAACTGCACCATCCATTATTCCAGGGACAATAATTGGAATGTTGTTTTTGTGTGCCCAATAAAGAAATGAACCTTCGCCCAGATTTTTTCCAATCATCTTTGTAATGTCAGATGTTAACATTTCCTTTTTGCCACTCTTGTATTCTTTTTCAAGAAATGCTTGCATCTTTTCTTCAATTATCGGGCCGTAGCTTTCCATTGGAACAAGCACGTTCCCCAATCGATGGATGTGTTTGTCTGCAAGTTCATTGTCATCAAGTGTAAACGAGCCTTCCAGATAATTTGAAAAATACCTTGCAATGTCATGGTCTAGTGCTCCGCATGTGGTGATTACAACATCAAACATCTTGTTTTTTATCATGTCTTTAATTATTCCTCTCAATCCAGTTGATGTTATTGCAGCGACAAAGGACAGAAACCTTAGACATTTCTTGTCTTCAATCATGGTACAAAGTATGTCCAGTCCCTCTACAAGATTTCTTGATTCAAATCCTCCGGATTTTGACATTTGATCAAATATGCTTTGGATACTGTCGTCTTTTTTTATTGAAATGTCCTTTACTGGTCTGCCTGGTTTCACAAATCACGAATTGGGATCGGGTTATAAAATCCTGTGCACTTGGTATAATCACAGGTAATTAATTTAAAAAAGTAGAACTGCCGCTGCAAATACAGTAGTCCAACGTCCCCTTGTATCGCCAATAGCACTTTGTGTGATATTTCGTGTCTTGTAAATCTCGCCTGAGATTTTCCATTGTTGTCTCTTTTCATTCCAGCTCTTATTCAGATCAAATGGTATTCCCAGAGATGAGGCCAGCATTTGTGCAGCAATATCTTCAGCATAATCTCCAGCTTCTTTTTCTGTTTCACCAAATGAGTGATATTCAGATAGATAGCCATGTTTGTTTTTGTCAGTTGGTTCTGCAATACCAACGGATGCAGCCATCAATCTATGTGGTTCATTGCTTTGCTGCCTAGCATATATTACAAATTGTACAGTGCCCGGTCTTATCAATTTTAACCCTTCAGTCTTAGAAACTATATTTGCTCTTGGTGGAAATATACTTGATATTAGAACTAGATTCGTATTTGCAATTCCAGCATCACGTAAAGCATACTCAAAACTAGTTAGTTGATCTTCATGTACTCCCTTTCCTCTAGTAAGAAATAATTTTTTTGGAACTAAGTCTAGCATCATTGCACTCTAACATGTAAAGTTTAAATATCTATCGCGTGATGATAAAAAATTATTTGAAGAATTTGATTAATAAAAACATGTGTTGTTGTTTCACAAAATTACTGTATACGACTCACAAATAAATCAGAGCTACTGCAAAGTGATCTTAAGAAAGATCAAGATGCCAGCAAATTCTGCAATATGAACTGCAAGAAGATATGGTAAAAGCGCTGCAGCATAAAGATCCATCATAGAAAAGTATGCATATACTCCAATTATGTTATGCAAAAATAATAGTCCGGCAAAAAATATCATACCTAATGGAAGCTGTGCTTTTGTTTTTTGATATATCTTAGCAAACACGCCAATCAAAACACCTAACACAATCATGTTTAGGCCCGATACAATTGTGCTGATTGTCATTATTGGCTCCATTAAGAAAAATCCATCTCCTAAGCTTATTTACTTTTTTCCAATTTGGTTACAATTTCGTCAAATGTTTCTAAATTGACTTCTAAGAATGTAGAAATGAAAAAAGTGACTCCATATTTGTCACCAACTCGTGTTATGAGGTTGTTTTTTTCAAGTACGCCTATATGATGCTGGATTGCTTTGTAATCCAATCCAAGTTCTTTTGCTAGTTGATTAGCATTAAGCGGCGTCTTTCGTATTGTAGATATGAGACGCATTCTGTTCAGACCACCTTTTGATCCAGCAAAGACAAACCACAAGAGACGCTTCGCATATGGATCACCTGCCATTTTGAACAGTTTCGTGTACCTTCAAACAATTAAAAGGTCTTTGGAAGAAATCTTAAATTACAAGCATAATATTCTGAAACATTTCATTTTACTATCTTCAGTTTTTCTACAAGTTTTTCTTTTTTTGGTATACCGGTAAATTCTAATTTTCCATCCAAAACCAAACCAGGTGCAGTGTATATTGGATATTTTTGAAGATATTCTGGTTTTTCAGTTACGTCTATTTTTTCATATGAAACTCCAATGTCATTGAGCATCTTTTCAAGTATGCTACAATTTGCACAGTCTGGTGTAGTCAATATTTCTACTTTCATGTCTTATTTTCTACAAATTGGTTGGGGTTTATTTCAAAAGCCCACCTGCAGCTAGCACAACAAAATCTGTACTCTTTTCCATTATGAGTTAACGATTCACTTTTCTCATCTACTTCCATTCCGCATACTGGATCTTTCATATTATTACCTCCTTTTTCCTATTGATAACATACCATACAACGGGTATAGCTATTAAACCAAATAGTATGATTGGCGCATAGTCTTTAGGAATTTCATATCCATAGATGTTTTCATGCATATGTTGCCCAACGTGAAACTCTGGAGGCAGACTAGTGATCGATACGAGATTATTCCACGCAATGTGAACAAATGTTCCTTCATACCATTGATGTCCTCCTGGAAGTCCATTAATTATCAGAAATGAACCAATAACAATAAGCATCCATCCTGTGGCTTTTTCTATTGAAACTCTTTTTGATGTGAGATTCTTTGTAGCGTTTATTCCCATAATTGCAAGTACAGACATCAGAATTAATGGGATCGATCTTCCTATGCCATGAACAAGACCAAGCGACGCGCCAATTTCTATACTGCCTGCGTTTGCAACATAAATTAACAACCAGTAAAACAATGGATTAGGACATCCTACTCCAGCATTTCCCAACAAAGTACCCATCAGAAAAGACTTTGCATAGTCACCACGATTTTGAATGAATTTTGGCGTACCGGAATAAGATGGCATTTTTAGTTTAATGAGATTTAGTTGTGACAGGCCAAAGACAAAAGCAGCTATTCCTGCAATAAGAAACATCAGAAAAGAAATTTGATCCAACGAAGCTGTTTTACCTAGAATAGCAACTCCAATTCCGTATGAAGTAATTGTTGCTGTTAACCCAGCTCCAAATAACAAAGCCATACCAAGTCCTTTTTTATGTCCTTGACCCATGCTTAATGGAACTATGATGAAGACTAGTGGCAATGTACATGGTAACACAATCATAGAAAGACCTGCAACATAAGCAATGATCAACCAAGACAGATAGGATACGTTTTGATCTTCTTTAACAATAAAATTGCTAGTTAGTGAAAAAATTATTCCAACAAAAACTAGAGAAAATAAAGCAAATGCTATTACCAATACTGATTTCTTTGCTAAAGTTTGTATTGACATACATTTTTTATCAATAGCTTGATACTTAAGCACCGAACTTTACAAATGACAAGTTAGAAATCACTTTACAAATGTAAAATGTTCAAATATAGATAGCTGAATATCGTCTATAGATGCCATTTAGATTAGATGAGATTGATGTTGCGTTACTTGAATCACTTATCAGAGATGGAAGAAAATCCTTTCGCCAAATTTCAAGAGAGATCAAAGTCAGCACTCCTACTGTCAAAGCCAGATACGAGAGGCTTGTTAATGTTGGCCTGATAAAGGCAGTTTCTCCTGTTTTAGATATGGGAAAATTGGAGAGTAAGACAAGTGAACGATTAGATCAAATTCGTTACAAAGTACATCAAGGTCATGGCATAAAACTTGACAAAGGCTTGTTGGTGAAGATGACTTGTGATTATTGTAAAGGCCCTGTACAAGGAAAACCAAGTATCTTCAAATTTGCAAACATGGAGAGATTTTTTTGTTGTACTTCCTGTAGAACTTTGTATAAAGAAAAACACAAAGGCAGAATTGAATCACTGTCAAATGCTAAAAATACTTTTTAATTTTGGAAAGTTTTTCTAAAGAATTTAAATAATACGAAAATGTGTCCAATTTGTGATCGAACCACTTGTTTTTATAACCTCAATGTTTCTTGGGTTTAGACATGGTTTTGATTCGATACTTCCAGAAATTCCTATACAATAAACCAACAATATAAGCAACAAACGCCATTTAAGAAATAATGCAAAAGGACAGAACTTCAGAATGGTTTGTTCCAAGATTTGGTTCTAAAAATTTTAGAATTGGAGTAGGGATACTTTTTTTGCCATACACAGGAATGGTGGTATCATTTGCAGCATGGGGTTCGTTTGCTGTAAATTTTTCTTTAGAACGCCTAGTAGCTATTTGTGTTTTGTATTTTCTTGCACTAGGAATATCTGCACATTATCTTGATTCGCTTGGCAGCAAATCAAAACCATGGGGGGTTTTACCAAAAAAATACATCTGGACAGCATCTCTACTTTCTTTGGGAGGAGCTTTTGTTATTGGAATATACTACGCGTTTTTAGATTCCCCACTTTTGTTTCCCATAGGAATTGCCGAATCATTCTTTCTTTTTGCGTATAATCTAGAGTTGTTTAAGGGAAAATTTCACAACAATGCAACATTTGTCATATCATGGGGAATACTCCCAGTGTTAGCGGGTTCTGCCATACAGGCAAACACCATTACCATAGAAACTCTTCTCATGTCTGGTTTAGCTGGAGTGTTAAGTTACATATTGATTAAAACTTCAAGAAAGTACAAAGATCTCAAAAAACAATCTACGGATTGTTCAGAAATTTACAAAAATGAAACGATTCTAAAGATAATCAGTATAGGAGTAATTGCAAGTACGGTTTTTTATTTTATCTTAAGACATGCTTAATTGATCTAGTTGTGATATAATATTGTGGCAGTAGCTCTTGATTTTTTGGCAAAAACTCTTCTTGATGCTCCAGTAGGACATGTTGAACAAACAATTGAAGAGATTCTCAAACGGCCAGTACGGCTGGATGTAGTAGAACAGAATTTGATATCTGGGACTAGATACAGTAGGAAAATCGTCATAGCATTTGGTCAAGTGCCAATTGTTCGTGCAACAGTGAAATTTGATTCCAAAAATATTCCAAAATTAATAATGACAGAGTTGTTACAAAAAAAGGAAGGAATTGGCAACATACTTAGAAAGCACAACATTACTGTACAACGAAATACTCTAGAAATTAATGTAGAACTTGACGAGAAAAAATTAACGCGAGATTATGAGATTTGGCATAATAATTTAATCTGGTTTGATATCACTGAAGAAATAAGATTAGATCTTCTTAATGCCTGTCAGAATAGATGATGTATGCAAAGTTAGAGATTGTTTGTCTACCTGAAGGCCATATTTTTTCATAGTATCCTCGTAATCATCAAACCATCTTGTTTCTCTTATCAACTTGGGAAGCTCTACAAACACATCTTTCCAATGAGGTAAAAGATATCCAACCAAATGTAGTACAACAAAATATAGATTCCATAATGATCTAACAATTTTGTTTTTAGGACAAGTAAAATCGTGTAGAACAATTTTACCGCCGGGATTTAGATGGTTCAGACATATTTTGATCAGAACCTCATCTTTACAATATTTTGGAATGTAAGACGATGTTATACAATCGAATTTTTGATCAAGATTTAGTTTTTCAGCATCTTGACATAAAAAAGAAATTTTTTGGTAAGGTCTTAGTTTTTTTCGAGCAATTTCTAGATAGCTTTCTGTAATATCAACACCAAGTATTTTTGCATCTGGTAATTTCTTGGCAATCTGAAATGTTAGTATTCCCGTACCACACGCAAGATCAAGCACTGAACTACAGTTTGGAATTTTCTTTATGATTTCTTTTTTCCAGTATTTGTCTTTGCCAAATGTAGTCAGATTTACAATTTTGTCATAAGTGTGTGCAGTTTTTTCAAAAAACCTTGGGACTAACTCCTTTGCGGATTGTGTTTTCAATGATATATAATTTGCAAATCTTGCTTTAAAGCGGTTCTGTATTGATTTGAGTTAGAATAACCGATAAATTGAGCAGGATGGAAAAGAAATCATGCTTTCGTATGATTATCCATTATACAGGCCGCCTTCTGAGGCAAACTCGCTCATATTTCAGGTAACTCTTGGTTGTTCTTTTAACGTCTGTTCCTTTTGTAATATGTATAGAACAAAAGAATATGTAGAAAGATCCTGGGACGAAATAAAAACAGAAATTGATTTGGCTGCAAAACACATGCAAGACACGAGTAGGATTTTTTTGGCAGATGGTGATGCACTGAACCTTTCTACAGACAGAATGCTTCAGATACTTGATTATTTACATACTAAATTTCCAAAGATAGAGAGAATATCATGCTATGCAATGCCAAAAAATTTACTTGAAAAATCTGCAAAGGATTTAAAAAAACTCTATGATGCAGGTCTTACAATGTTTTATATAGGAATAGAGAGTGGTTCTGATAAAATTCTAAAAAAGGTAACAAAGGGCGCAACTGGTCAAACCATTATCAAAGCATGTCAGAAAGCAATGGATGCGGGACATACAATTTCATGTATGATAATACTTGGCCTTGGAGGTAAGACTCATTCAAAAGAACACATTGATGACACTGCCAAGGTAGTTAGTGAAATCTCGCCGCATTATCTTGGCGCTCTTACACTACATATTGAAGATGGAATTAGGGAGGAATTTATGACAAAATTCAAGGAACCTTTTGTGCCAATCGATGATGCAGATGCCTTGGTTGAGCTTGAGAATTTGGTAAGTAAGATTGAAACAAAATCGCCAATCATATTTAGAGCAAACCATGGCTCAAATGCGTATCCAATAGGCGGCACCTTTCCAGAAGATAAAAATATGATCCTTGAGAAAATATCATATCTAAAAGATCATCCTGAACTTTGTAGACCACGAGGGTTTAGAGGATTTTAAATTGGCAAGGCAGTTTCTGAATGGAACTGTGACAAGATCAGTTGTTGTTCATGTATCACCACAAAAAGCTTGGAGAAGATTAAGTGAGATTGGAAATTTATCTAGATGGATTGTTGGCATCAAAAAGTGTGTCATCACATCCAAGAAAAGAAAAGGGATTGGTGCAACACGGCTCATTACCTTCCAAGACGGTTCTTTACTTGAAGAGCAGATTGTAATCTGGAATAATGGCAAGTCTTTTTCATATTTAGTAACAGACAAGATGCCGTTTAGAGCATATTTTGCTACTTTATCAATAAAACCACTTGGAAAAAACCTGACAAAAGTTACGTGGTCTGGATATATTGGTACAAATAATGTTACAAAACCTCAATTCAAAAAGACAATTTCAAAGTATGATTTACTTTACAAGAATTCGCTGCCAAGACTCAAATCGTTAATTGAAAAATAAACTCATGGAATCTAAGTAAAATCAAAATGGGTCCACAGGGA
>CAYSWR010000018.1:0-16861 GCA_964434855.1 uncultured Nitrosopumilaceae archaeon
CACTTTAAGAAGACTATGCTTAGGACAAATATCACTTTTGAGATCCTGCTTAAAAAAAGATTAAATGACTACGCATAACTGGGTTTGTTATGACAAAAACATGTACCAAGTGTAGAAAAGAAATTCCAGATAATGAAGAACTTGATTCTGTTGCAGCAAATTATCCGTGCTGTAATACGTGCTGGAACGAATGGAAAACCTATAGAGTTATGGTCATGAATGAGATGAAACTTGACATGTCGCTTGCAGACCATAGGAAAGTTCTCAAAAAGTATGAGAAAGTCTTTGTTGGTGTTATGACTCCTGATGGAAACGTAACTAACTATGCTGACGAAAACCAGAGGAATCCAGAAAAGCCAACCTAAATTTCAAATTCTTTTTTAGCTCTATCTGGTATTATTAGATACAACTTTTTTTTGCTATTTTCATCCAATGATGAAATTATTTTTTTAACAGAAGCAGATAGTGTGGTTCTCTCTCTCTGATTTAAAGAGAAATAAATTCCCAAAATTCCATCAAGATTAAACAAAACAAGTTTCTGTGGATTAGCTGTAATCTCTGAAACATAACTTGAAAACATGATGGTTCTGTGTTCTTCAGAAAGACTACTTAGAACCTCAAGCCATGTTTTAAACAGCCTTGCAAAATTGTCAAATGGAATAGTAGGTCCAGCAGATAGAGCATTATTAATTATTTCAGCTTTGTCTGCTACTGACATTGAAAAAAATTCTATTAATCTTTTTTTTAAAATTGGTTTTCTTAGAAAATCAGGAAGACTTGCAAGTGATACTATGATATTTCCAGCATAATTTGGTTCTGACATAAGCTTGCACTTACATTCTTTGTTAAAATTGTATTGTCACGATTTGGCTTAAATATACGCAGCTGCGCAGTTCCTGTATGCCTTCACTGGTTGTTGTTGGTGGATTCTTTGGTGATGAAGGAAAAGGAAAAATAATTTCATATCTTGCAATAAAAGACAATCCAACAATAGCTGTACGTGGTGGTGCAGGTCCAAACGCAGGACATACCATAAAGTACGAAAATAAAAAATACAAAGTTAGAATGCTCCCAAGCGCCTTTTTGAATAAAAATGTGCGACTCCTAATTGGACCTGGAGTTGTAGTCAGTCCTGAGGTTCTTTTAAAGGAAATTGAGGAATTTGCTGTCTCTGATAGAGCATTTGTTGATTTTCAATGTGGAATAATAGAAGAATCTCATAGAGTATCTGATTCTCAGGGTAGACTAAAAGATTCAATTGGTAGTACTGGCTCTGGCACAGGTCCTGCAAATGCTGACAGAGCAATGAGGACACTAAAGCTTGCAAAAGATATTGATTCACTCGCACTTTATCTTGAAGATGTTCCAAACGCAGTTAATTTTGCATTAGAAAGAAACGAGAATGTTTTGGTTGAAGGAACTCAAGGAACTTTTCTTTCTTTATGGCATGGTACATATCCATACGTAACATCAAAAGATGTTACTGCATCGGGAATATGTTCTGATATTGGACTAGGGCCAAAAAATGTAACAGATGTAATGGTAGTTTTCAAATCTTATGTGACTCGAGTAGGGACAGGTCCGCTCAAAAATGAACTTTCTCCCGAACAAACCAAAACAAAAGGATGGCAAGAAGTGGGAACAGTGACAGGACGTGCAAGAAGAGCTGCTGAATTCGATTTTGATCTTGCAAAACGAGCGATTATGTTAAACAGCGCAACACAGGTAGCTATTACGAAGCTTGATGTTCTTTATCCAGAATGTTCTCACATGAATTCGTTTGTAGATCTAAGCTCGCCTGCAAAACACTTTATCAAAACAATAGAAGACCAACTCAAAGTACCTGTAACAATAATTGGTACTGGTCCTGATGTAAATGATATAATTGACAGACGATAAGATCAAAACAAGGCTGGCTACCTTTTAATGGGGTATTTTTCGCAAGAAGATCGTGGCAAAACTACCTCATTATGTTGAAGTATCGGATAGAACTGAATTCTCTAGACTAGTATGCGCCTTGGAAAGAGTTCCACGTACATCATTTTCATTTGAGCACGAAGGTAAACCCGTACTAGCTGTACAGATGGACCTTCTCAAAGAAAGACCAGTAATCTATTATACACACGAAGAAAAAAGGGGTCATTATATCTCATATGGCTTTAAGATCGGAAAGGAAGATTCTGATATACTAAATACCATAACAAATTCTACTTACCTATATTCGCCAATTATTAGAGTAAAAACCCTACCTCCATCACTAAAACAAGAAACAAAAACAGAAGATCTGAATTATTATGAACCACTTGAATTAGAAGATCTTGAAAGTTTGGCAAAACTAAGCTATGGATTCGAAGAAGCACCATTTCCACTCTTTGCTTTTCCAAATGGTGACAAATGGATGGTTGGAGTCTTTATGAATTTTAACGAATCAGATGAAGTGTCGTATTTCTGTTACGTGACTCTTGACAAAGAACCCCCGAATCCCTTCCTGAAATATTCTAGCCAAAATGGGCTAGAACCATCATTTACTCCATCTGTAAGTGAACATGGATATTCTTACCTTAAGGTAATAAAGCTAAAAGATAAGCATTCATTAGTCAAGCTATGAATTTTAGAACTAGAATAAAAAAATTATCTTCTGGTAAAAGCAAGATAATACTGGCAAATGATCTTGATCACAAGTCTGTCGAAAAACTTGAAAGTGTTACAATAAAAAATATTAAAACACTAAACGAGTTTCTATGTGCAATTAAATTTAATTTTCATCTAATCATACCGCTTGGAGTCAAGAATCTCAAAAAAATAAATAAACTTGCACATGATGTTGGTTTACAGACTATTGCAGACATTAAGCTAAATGACATAGGAAATACAAACATGATTGCAGCAGAAAGGTTATGGGAAGCAGGCTTTGACGCTATAATTGTAAACCCTATAATGGGCACAGAAAATCTTGAAAACCTCATCTTATCTGCTCACAAACGTGATAATGGGATAATTTCTCTTGTTCATATGAGTCACCCTGGTGCAAAACTAGGTTATGGCCTCTCAGTAAAATACTCTGAAAGTAAAAAACTATCAAAACTTCATGAATTATTTCTTGAATGGTCTCTTTCTTTGAAAACCGATGGTATAGTTGTAGGTGCTACAGTTCCAGAAATCATAAGAACATGCCACAAAAAAACAAAAGGCAAATGTGAGATTTATTCTCCAGGTGTAGGCACACAAGGTGGGGATCCAAAAAAAGCATTGGTGTCTGGCGCAAATTATCTGATTGTTGGCAGAACAATTTTCAATGCAAAGGATCCTGTAAAGGAAGCTAAAAAACTACAAGAGCTAAGTATTGAATCCTAGTTTTTTTATTTTATCCATTGTGTTTTTGGCATTCTTGTAGGTTAACTTCTTTATAGCGTCATCAAAACTAAGCCATACAAATCCTAGATGTTCATGAGAAATTTTTACATCAATAGTTTTTGTTTTTGCCAAGAAAAAAACAACTTCCTTATGAACCAAGTCACCGTCACGTTGATAATGATATTCTATTTTGTCTTCAAATCTCTCAATGAATTCCACATCTGTGATGCCTGTCTCTTCTCTAATTTCTCGTATGACTGTCTGTTGAAAAGTTTCTCCCTTCTCTATATTTCCTTTAACAAAATCCCAATGTCCAGAAGGATAATTTAGAAGGAGGAAAATTTTTCCAGAATTAGTATCATTAAATAATACTGCGCCAGCGGATCTTTCTTCGATCATTATTTAGAAAAAATTGTTCTTCTAAGTATTCCTTTCTGTTACCTGCCCTGTCTTCTAGCCCTTTTCTGGAATGTTCTAATTGCACGCATAAGATCTATTTTTCTAAATTCTGGCCAGAATATGTCCATGAATACAAGCTCACTGTAGGCGCTCTGCCAAATCAGGAATCCACTTAGTCTCTTCTCGCCTGAAGTTCTTAATACCATATCTGGAGAGGACTGGGGTAAGTGTGAAGTGTACAAAGATGATTCTATGACTTCCTTATTTATCGAATCTATCTCGAGAGAACCATCTTTAATCTTTGTGGCAATTTTCTTTACTGCGTCAACTAACTCATTTTGCCCTCCATACGCTATAGCTACATTCAGATAACGTGTATCATAATCTCTTGTTGCGTCTTCTAATTTTTTCAAGATTTCTTTTAGTGATTGTGGGAGAAGTTCAACACGTCCAATTGCTTTTATTCGCATCCTGTTTTTGTGTATTCTAGGATCGTTGTACAGCTTTTCCAATCTTGCCTTGATTAATTCATATAGATAATGAAGTTCCTCATCATCACGAGCTAAATTCTCCGCTGACAAAACATAAAGTGTTATAATTTTTATTCCTAATTCTTCACACCAATCAAGCAATTTTTCAACAGTATCTGCTCCTTGAAAATGACCATTTTCCTTCACAAGGATATTTCTTCTTGCCCATCTGCGATTTCCATCCAATATTATTGCAATGTGGTTTGGAAGGTTTTCGTTTCTAATTTCTTTTTCAAGTTTGTTTGAATAAATACTGTAAAGGCCAGAAAGATTCAATACTTTTTCTTTTATTCCGATAATACTTCACCGCCCTTTTTCTTTCTATATCTGCGGAAAAGCACGGTGGCGGATATGAGTATTACGGCTAATCCAAGCAAGAATGGCGGAAGAAGACTAAATGGGCTCTCATCCTTTGTCATGATGTTTGTAAATTGGAATACAATAGGATAAAGCGACACTAGCACAATTATACGAAGTACGTCTGTTACTGATCTTAAACTTCCCTTAAACCAACTAGTTAGTAATGTTCCTCCGAATATGCATCCTATGCCCATCCAAAGGAAAGGCAACGCTCCTGCGAAAAAGAGACCAAGAATCACTTTGTTTGTTACTGCACTCAATACATCTGGTTGAGCTTCAATAAGACTAGGATTTATTGCATTGATTCCAGTTGGTATTGAAACTAACATCAAAAGAGCACCTGCTACTAATGTGAATATTCTGATGAATCCAGCAGGTGTTGGTTTTATCCACTGTGACCAAGTTCTATCAACATCAAAAGCTCTGATAAGAAATGCTCCACCAAGTATACTTAATAAGATTGCAGAAATTTCTTTAGTGATTCCAAATATAGATGCAATTCCACCAATGACAAGTAAAATACCTGGCACACCAAGGAAAAACTTGGAATATCTGGTATCAAATACAATTGCACGCAAATATCTTCCCAATACAGCATAAGAATATTCTACACTTCTACTGACTCGCATTACAACTCTGCGAACTGAAACAATGGGTAAAACATTTTGAATTATTGGTATGACACTTTCATCATCTTCACCATCTGAAACGATGACAGCCCCACTTGCTACAAATTTTTCCATCACCGATCTTACTTGCAAAACTATTTTTTCATCAGCTTGAACTCCTTTGTTCTCTGTTCCAGCTACAACGATCACTTCTGCTTGGTATCCTTTGCTGACAAGATCCTCATATGTTTTTACTGCTGCAAAAATTGAATTAGAATCTGCATCTTCAGGATCTTCTAACGCAAGTCTTTGTGCAGCTTCAATGCATGCATTTCTGCCAACAACAGGTGTTAAAACTCCAGCCTTTTTTCCAATATCATCATCTCTATCTACACAAATTACAAGTAGTCTACTCGTTTTAGTTTCAGCAATTCCTCTTTCTAACTTATCTTCTTTGACTGACATTATTCTATTAGAAAAACTAACTACGTTCCCATTAATTAATTTACTAAGTTCCATAGTAAGCCTGTTCTTATCAAAAAATTTGACTTACAAATAATAATCGTAATCTTATGGTTTTGTCTCATCAACTTTGAGAGCAAATACCTCTGATTCTTTTTTCAGAACATCTAATCTCTCAAGGTTCTCTTTGATGTCACTCGGGTTACCTTCCTTGATCTTGTTTGCCAAGACTATTGTTTCCCTCAAGTAACTGTTGTAACTTTTGAGAGATTCACCGTAGTTTAGATAGCTCTCATGCCATTCTTGTGGAGCTTGGCTTTCTATAAGTTCGATTATCAAAGCATTGATTTGTGAGGTGGAAGCTTTGGCTCTCATGATAAAGTTATCTGGAGTAACTGTTCCAGAAAGCATTTCCTGCAAATCTGTCTCAATTTCATCAGCTATTACTTTTTGTTTTGTCTGTATGCTCTCAAGATGAGCTTTAAAATCGGAAACTACAAAGCTGGAATCTTCCTTTTGTGGAATGAGCCATATAGAGAAGCTTACGCCTGTAATTGCAGCTAATATTACTATTGTAACAATAATGCCTCGTTTTTTTGCCAACTCCCCTCAATCTCATCGAGACGGTTAAAAGCATACTGAAAATCGATCAATTTTACATTTACTACTCACAAATCATCTATTTTCTATTAGTTGGATCATTTACTCATTAGAAATACCAAAAAATTGTAATATTTTATAAAATTTATGCATGTGTTGACCATGCCATAAATTATAAAATTCAACACGCCTCCAGCGTGTAGTGAAATAATTTTTACATTTCCTTCCTAAATACAACTTCATTCGTAAAAGTATGAAATGACACAAGCGTACTGTGTAAAATGCAGGAAGAAAGTCGATATTACAAATCCAAAAGAAGTTAAGCTAAAGAACGGACGACCTGCAGTAAAGGGCACATGCCCAAAGTGTGGCACTAACGTCTTCCGAATAGGAAAGCCTTAGAGGACCACTCTCTTCTTTTTTAATTAAATCCATATAGGGCACACCTAAGAAATTCTATTGTTGGTAAAGTCAGAATACGAGAAACTCTTAAAGAAAATCCAAGACAAGATTTCAGAAAATAAAAGTTCAGGTCCTAGGTTTGAACTTCCGTCTGTAGATATTATGTGGCAAGGAAATAGAACATTCTTCCGTAATTTTGCAGAATTTCCAAAGATCCTACGAAGGGATCCTGATAAGGTTCTTCAATATCTGTCAAAGGAATTTGCTGCTCCTGCTCAGTTGGCAGGTGATAAAGCCGTCTTTGTAGGAAAAAGAGATCCGCACGATTTCACAGCACTTCTAAACAGGTACGTAAAAGAATACTTGGAATGTCCATCATGTAAAAGTCCAGATACTAGGGTAGAAAAGTTAAACAGGCTTACTTTTCTTGTTTGTGAAGCATGTGGAGCAAAATCACCACTAAAAGGCACCTACGCATAAATGTCATTTGCAGTTAAAACAATAACCTACCAACAAAATCTCATGCTAAATATCTGTGATACCGATCTTGTAGGTAGAACCATTAAAAAAGAAGATTTTTCATTGAACATAAGTAAAAGTTATTTTGCTGATCGTTTTGTCGAAAAAGCTGAAGCAGAAGAACTTTTGAAAAACTATGCCATCATAAACTTGGTTGGAAAGGAAACAATTTCGCTATCAATAAATCTTGGGATAGGATCATTAAAAGGTGTTAAAGAAATAGACGGTGTTCCATTTCTTTCGGTTTTCAAATTCTGAAACAGCACAATTATATGTGTTCAGACAGAAATAATTTTTGATCGATGTGGGAAAGCGAAAAGTTTTAAACGAAAGTGAACTAAAAGAAATGAAACTGCCAGGTGAAGGAGAACTTCTTGGCAGAGTTATAAAACTTTTGGGTAGTGATCATATTTTAGTAAAATGTACTGATGACAAAACTCGTATGGGAAGAATACGAGGAAAACTAAAACGAAAAATCTGGATCCGTGATAATGACATAGTTACAATTGCACCATGGGATTTCAAATTCGATGAGCGAGGAGATATCACTTGGAGATATACCTTATCACAAGTTGACTGGTTAAAAAATAACGGACATCTACCAAAAGACTTTTGATTTTTCCGCAAGCGATTTTACTTAGTAGATTTAATCTTAAATGTTGTCAGACGAACTTGGAAAAAAATTAGAAGAACGCATAGATCGTGATCTGCTTGCAAAAGAAAGGCGAGGAAGATCAGAAAAAGGCGTATTTGATAAAAGCAAGGTCATGGATGACGTTCTAGACAAAACCACTATAATGACCCTGTCTAAGTTGATAAATTCTGGCATTATATCATACGTTAATGGGATAGTTGGTTCTGGCAAGGAATCCAAGATGTACTGGGCTGTGGAACCAGATGGAAAGAATATTGCTCTTAAGATATATCTAGTAACAGCCTCAAATTTCAAAAAAAGACTCCCCTACCTTGTCGACGATCCACGGTTTTCCCGAATAAAAAAGGGCACAAGAAACATGGTGGAGCTTTGGGCACAAAAGGAATTCAGGAACCTGACACAATGTGTTAAAAGCGGTATTCCCGTAATAAAACCAATTCATGTTCTAAAAAACGTCTTGGTACTTGAATTTGTAGGAAAGAATGGGGTTCCAGCAAAAACTCTCGTAGAAACAGAAATCGATGAAAATGACTACAAAGATGCGATTTCAATTATTTCACAGCTTTATAAAAAAGCTAAACTTGTACATGCTGATTTTTCAGAATACAATATTTTTAAAACAGAAAACGGTTTGATTCTTTTCGATCTAGGATCGGCTGTTGACATAAGACACAAAAATGCAAAAGAATTTCTTGAAAGAGATATTAAGAATATATCCAGATTCTTTGTTAGAAGAGGCTTGACTGTGGAAAACCCATCTGATATATTTGCGAGGATAACACAATGAGTTTTGAAAAATCTGTCTTAATACCGCTTGATAGAATTGGTGCACTTATTGGTAAAGCTGGCAAAGTCAAATCAAAAATTGAAAAAATATGTTCTGTCAAAATTATAGTAAATAGTGAAACAGGAGAGATTATGATAAGTGGTATGGGAACAATAGAAGAAATGCTTCCGTTCAAAGCAGTAGAAATTGTAATGGCAATAGGTAGAGGATTCTCTCCTGAAAAAGCAATGAGGCTTTTGCAAGGAGAAAACGCATTACATGTTATAGACTTGCGAGAATTTGCTGGTAAATCCTCATCTAATATTGAAAGGATAAAAGGAAGAATAATCGGAGAAGGTGGTAGAGTGAGACAAAATATAGAGGAGCTTAGCGGTGCTAATATCTCAGTTTACGGCCGCACTGTGGCAATAATTGGTGAAGGAAACCAACTAAAAAATGCTGTAGATGCAATCTCTGCACTCTCTAGTGGAAGCATGCATGGCGCAGTCTACAATGATCTACAGGAAGCAAGACGTAGAGAAAAACTAGAGAGAATGCAATTATGGGAAAATGGAAATGTCTTCGATTAAAGAAACTTTTAGTCAGATCTCGCCAAGTGAGTTCTTTTATAGAAACAGAGACCTCGCAGGATTTAGCAATCCTACAAGATCACTTTACACATCAGTCCGTGAATTTGTTGAAAATGCTCTTGATGCATGTGATCAAAAAGGCGTCCTGCCAGATGTTCATCTTTCAATAAAGGCAGTAGACATAGAGCAAGCAGATCCGAAATCATACATTCTTTCAGTAAAAGACAATGGTCCTGGAATTGAACCAAAACATGTACCGCTTGCATTTGGAACTGTCCTTTATGGTTCAAAGTTTGGACTAAAACAAGCAAGAGGTATGTTTGGACTTGGCGCAACAATGGCAATACTTTATGGTCAAATTACAACAAACAAACCAGTTACAGTAAAAAGTTGTGCAGATGGAAAAACGCAAGATGAATTTGTGATGTTACTTGACATCCAGAAAAACAAACCAATCATACAAAAACACACAACAAAAGAAGCTTCAAAGACTGGACTTTCGGTTAGTATTGTTTTAGAAGGAGATTATTCAAAAGCTGGAATAAAAATTCGCGATTATGTAGCACAAACATCTCTGATTACCCCCTATGCTTCTATAACATTTGAAGAACCAAGTGGTGAAAAATTCCATTATCCAAGAATTGTAAAAGAGATGCCCACGTCACCAACAATCATCAAACCACATCCACATGGAATTGATGTTGAGACAATTAGAAGAATGATGGTTGATACGCATTACCAGATTCCAGTAGTTGACAACAAAATGATAGCCAAAGTTAGAAGCGAGTTGGGGCTGCAAAAAAAGAACCCAAATTCTAAGGTAATTTCAGAAAAAGCGCAAAAGAAATGGTCCGGACTTTCACGACCAGTTAGAATTGTTATTGCAATGATATCTTTTCTTGACATGGATTTTGAAAAGCTAAGTAAGATTCGTATTGATGATCTTGACGTTCCAAATAAAAAACTCACATACTGGGATTTTGGAGACTCTCAATCACACATAATAGAACTTGATCCAGAAACCCCCTACTACAAACAGATTGCAAATACTGTAGCTGGTGATACACTGCATAGTTTTCTGACAAAGAGATTCCAAAGAGTTGGTCCTACAACTGCCGATAAATTTGCAGAATTTGCAAAGTTCAAACCAGAAAAAAGAATAGGCAGTATGACAAACGAAGACCTTGTTAGATTAGCTGATTCACTGCAGAAGTTTGAAGAATTTCTGTCACCAGATCCAAGCTGTCTTGCTCCGCTAGGAGAAGATCCACTGTCAAAAGGCATAATGAAATTCTTTAATCCAGAATTTGCTTCTGTTATACAACGCAGCGCATCTGCATATTCAGGATTTCCATTTATTATTGAGATGGGAATAGCATATGGAGGAGATATTCCACCAAAAGGACTTCAAGTATATCGTTTTGCAAATAGAATTCCACTTCTTTATGATGAAGGAAGTGACGTCGTCCTCAAAGTTGTAAACGAAGTGGATTGGAGTAGGTACAAGATTAAAGGTGATCCACCACTCGTCATAGTCTCTCATATCTGTTCCACTAGAATACCATACAAGACTGTAGGAAAAGAAAACGTAGCAGACAGACCAGAAATAGAACGCGAACTCAAAAACGCATTACAATTTTTGGCAAGAAAACTTGCAGTGCACATGTCCAGGCAAGGAATGGCAGACATGGCAAAAAAAAGAGCAAATCTATATTCTAAATACGTTCCACTCATTGCTCAATTTGTTACAGAACTTTCTGGAAATAAAAAAGAACCAAATTATAAACAACTAATGCAGAAGGGAAGTGAAATTGAAGAACAAGTCTAAACAAGCAAAAACCGTAGAAGCAAAAAAACAAGACCTGCTTTCTATTTTAAAAAATCAAGGGCTGACTGTTTACAATGATCTTAATAATGGAAAATTTCCGCAGTTTGCAGTTCCAAGTAGATCTGTAAGTAATATTGTTTATGACAAAAAACTTAGACAGTATATTCTAGGCAAAGCTGCTGCAGTAAGAAGCGCACGAAACATGTCACAGCTTCGTTCATTTACACAACTTGCATGGCTGGCATTTTTTGTAAACAGACTTGTAAATGAAGGAAAAACTTCCACACTCAGAGATATTTATTATTCATCACAAGCATTTGAAATAGATTTTGAGGACCAACCAGAATCTGATAATATTATAGTTGATCTTGAAGCAATACTTGCACGTGCAAGAGAAGATTTTCATGTATTTCCTGAAGAAAGAAGCAGTGTTTTTGGTAATTTAACAATAGAATATACCGTTCCAGGATATGAAGGAAAAAGAATGAATCTGTCAGATCATCCTGATGGATACCTAATTGGTCCAAGTCTTAGTAGCGCAGAACTTGTGGACACCGATGCTGAACTTGTCATTGCAATTGAGAAGGGTGGTCTTTTTACAAGATTCGTTGAAGAGAAGGTTCATAAAAAATTCAAGGCAATTATAGTTGATACTGCAGGACAAGCTCCACGTTCTACTAGGTATTTTCTCAAAAGACTCAGTACAGAATTGAGTTTGCCCGTAGTCATTCTTGCAGACGGAGATGTGTATGGTGAACACATAGCCATGGTCATAAAGTCTGGCTCTGCAAATGCGGCTCACCTCCGTGAGCTTACAGTCCCTGATGCAAAGTGGCTTGGCGTATGGGCTACAGACATAGAAAAATACAAACTTCCGACAATACCGATGACAGAATCTGATATCAAAAGAATCTATGAACTACAAAGAGATCCTCGTTATCAAGAAGGCAACTGGAAAACGCAACTAGAAGTTTTCCTAAAACTAAAAAGAAAAGCCGAACTTGAAGCCTTCTCAAAGTATGGTCTTACAAATATCACTGACATATATCTGCCAGAAAAACTAGAACTGGCAAAGAGTCTATAGTTTTTTTATTCGAAGTGTAAGAACCCCATTTCTGTATTTGAAATCGTGTATTCCCATATCAGGTGTTACTTCGATTGGAATCTCCTTTGAAAAACGACCAGCTCCCCGTATGTATAAAATACCATCAATTAATCTCACACTTACTACATCCTCTGGTCCAGGCACTTCAGCAACAAAGACTATCTCGGTTTCTCCTTTTATGAGATCATAAACCCAATTCTTGGTATCACTTTCTTTTGCAGTATACTGTGGTTGTACATTTTTACTCATATTCTTCAAGACCCTTACCCAATAGATCATTACTACTGCGGCAGCACCTATCAAAATGAAACTGACATAACCTTGAGTAGCTCGTAATGACATTATGTAAACCACACCAAGGAACAACAACACCATTAATGGTATGATAAAATCAAGTGATTTGTCATTTGAATATCGTTTTTTATAACTTGCCAAATCGAACTAGATATCAAAATCACTAAACCAAATATAAAGGATCTTTGATTTTTTGGTATGTTATATTTTTATAACCTCATATCGATCTAGTCAACAATTGGATAAGGACGATCTGCCAAAAAGGACTTCACAAAAGGAATTATTTGCAAAAGGAAGCATAATTGCGGTTATAATCAGTGTTCCATCGCTTGTAGGGTTTTTCATATCTTGGGCTATACTAGGGAATCTGATACATGCAGCGGTTGTTGGATTGGTCGTGCATTTCGTTGCTATGGGGTTTGCACTAAAAATTGCAAAAAAAATCCTAGGCAAAAAATACTGACAAATTTCCTGATACTTCACCTTTAATTATGACAAGATTTTTCTCTTGCGTTATGAGCGTGAATCTAGACACTGTTGAGGAAAAACTCGTTTCAGAAGTAAGACTTAGTCCACTTCAAGCCAAAGTCTTTGTCTTGATAATAAAAAAAGGGAAAATGACTGCAGAAGCAATTGCAAAAAATCTTGGCATATCAACTGAGGAAGCACTAGACATAGCAAAAAAATTAATCGATCTTGGAGGATTCATAGATATTACAAAAACAGAATTTGAATCAACTCATCCTAGATTTGCTGTTGTAAATATGTACAGAAGAATGTGTCAAAGAGAAAATATTCCATTTAAAAAAAATCTTCTTGTGGATAATATTTCTATTGTTTTAGAAAAACCATATGATGATGCAAGAACTAAATAGAACCATATCTGGTGAAGATTAATGATGGTAGATCAAAATTCATGTGATCATCAGATAGTCTACTATGGAGTAACTAACATAAATTATGAAAAAAGAACTATCGGCTCAGTAGACATTTGGCGTTGTGTAAAATGTAAAGTTCATTTTTGTGAAGAAAAACAACTTGGAATTGAAACTCTTGTGGATGAAGTAGGCATGCCAAAAATTAGCTCAGATCAAAAATGGTCTGTTATTGTATGTAATTTAAAAAAACACAAAGAGAAATGGAAGCTCTACAAAATAAAAAAAGACGATGAAATCCAACATGAGTGTGTGGATGAAAAAGTCATCAAACTAATGATAAAAGACTTTAAAGTACAAGACGAAAAACACTGGAACTTTCTTATAGAAAATTTTGTAAACAAAGTAGTGGAAATCTAGAATATCTTATGGATCTACAGGTTCATGTCAACAATGTTCATGGAAGTCAAATAGCTGCTAAGATTACTGGAACCTTCATAATTGATGGACACAGTTTTAGATTTAACGCAATAGCCTTTGGAAGAATAGGCGGTCATAACGTTGGAGCAAAAATCTCAAAATCTACGCAGAAAGAGCTTATCAAAATGGGCTACAATGTTGATGAAGTGATAGACATGTTGCAACACAAGCTGGTACACGGAGACATTACAATTCCGAAAGGAATATCCAAAGAATCTTTTGCAGATAGCTAGAATTGAGCTTCTGTTAACGCCTTTTCGCAAGAACATCTTCTTTGCGGTGGAATGAAATCTGGAAGCAATGTGAGAATCTTTTTTGTAGTTTCTACATTTTTTGTCAATGTTTCAATGACTTCTTTTGCTGTTACGGGTTTTTCTGCCCAAACGTCATAGTCTGTAACAGTAGAAATTGAAACATAACAAATCTGTGCTTCTCTTGCAAGCTGACACTCTGGTACTAATGTCATACCAATTATATCTGCGCCGATAACGTTTTTGTAGAATTTTGATTCTGCTCTTGTTGAAAATCTTGGCCCTTCTATGCAAACATACGTACAATCCCTGTGTATTTTCAGATGCAAATTATCCACCGTCTTTATCGTGGCACTCTGAAGTTCTGGACAAAAAGGATCTGCAACAGAAATATGAATCACTTTTTCTTCTTCAAAAAAAGATGTCTTTCTTGATTTGGTAAAATCAATAAATTGTGAAGGTAAAGCCAAGTCTCCAGGTTTGAGTTTTTCTTGTAAACTTCCAACAGCAGAAGGTGCAATTATTCTTTTTATACCCATCTCTTTGAATGCCCAAATGTTTGCTCTAAAATTTATTAAATGAGGTGGGATTGTATGCTTTCTCCCATGTCTTGACATAAATGCAATTTTTTTTCCTTTGAAAATTCCAACTGTAATAGAGTCAGATGTTTTTCCAAAAGGTGTGTCTACAGTAATTTCCTTAGATTCGCTGAATAATCCAGAATCGTATATTCCAGTTCCACCAAAGATACCTATCTCAGCTTGTTCCATCAATACTTCACCAAAGATTCATGTCTATAATTCTTAATTAATTCAGAACCTTTTAGATCAGCTAATTCTACAATGAACGCAAAACCTGTTACACTGCCACCTATTTTTTCAACTAAATTTGCTGCAGCTTTTGCTGTTCCGCCAGTAGCTAACAAATCATCACAAATGAGTACCTTCTGGCCACTTTTTACTGCATTACTTTGTATTTCCATTGTTGCACTACCATACTCTATGCTATAAGACAATTTTTCTGTCTTCCCTGGTAATTTTCCCTGTTTGCGTATCATAATCATGCCCTTTTTGTATTTCAGCGCTAAAGCACAAGCAAGCGGAAAACCTCTTGATTCTATTCCTGCAAGCAAGTCTACATCATTTGAATGGTAACGTCTAGCAAACTCATCAACAATAAAAGAAATTGCATCAGGATCTTTTAGAAGAGGACTAATGTCTCTGAACAAAATTCCTTTTTTTGGAAAATCGGGAAACTCTGCAATCTTTTCTTTGAGATTCACATAAGCTAGGCAAAATGTGGATGTAAAAAGTATTTCTAATAGGGATGCTGTTACTTTGAGGATGAATATCTAATTCACGATCATTCATCTGTTTAATAATATGTGTTTTCACTATCAAGTGTTGAAATCTGCATTAATTCTAATTATTGCATTTTCTGCGATATGTATGATATACGCATCTGGAGAGCCTTCAATAAAAGATCAAGATCTTATAGTTGAAAAAGTCGTCTCAAACATTTGTTGTAGACCAACTACTATGGCCTTTGTTGACGATGACATATTGATTCTAGAACAGGAAAATGGAAAGGTACGTCTTGTTAGAGACGGAATAATGAGGGCAGAACCAATCCTTGACCTAAACGTGAGGGGTATTGCAGAACAAGGTTTGCTTGGGATTACAACTGTAGACCACAAAGTCTATCTGTATTTTACAGAATCAACGCATGATAGTGGAGAAGCTATAGCAAATCGCATCTATCGATATGATTGGACTGGAGAAGGATTGACAAATCAAGTCTTGGTCAAGGAACTTCCAGGAAAACAATATTACCATAACGGCGGTGCTATGGTGACTGGTTTGGATGGTTCTGTCTATGCAGTTATTGGAGATCAGGGCACATACGGAGTTTTGCAAAACCATGGAATCGGTGGAAAAAATGATACCAGCGTAATTTTGCGCGTTGATCCGGCAGGACCCTACTATGCAATGGGAGTGAGAAATAGCTTTGGTCTTGCAATAGATCCCGTGACTGGAAATCTCTGGGATACAGAAAATGGAGATGATGATTTTGATGAAATCAATTTTGTACCGCCCAACTTTAATAGCGGTTGGGATGTCATCATGGGACCTGCTACTGAAACTGAACTTTCTAGATTACCTGGATACGATGGATATGTATACAGCGACCCTGAGTTCAGCTGGCAGAAGACAGTTGTACCAACCGCAATCTCCTTTGTTGATTCCAAACCGCTTGAAAAGTACAAAAACAGTGTCTTTGTAGGCGATTGCATCAATGGGAATCTCTACAAGTTTGAGCTAAACCAAAATAGGACAGGATTTGTCTTCAAAGATCCTGCACTGGCAGATAACGTAGTTAACACCGGTGAATCATTAGAAGAGATTACATTTGGAACTGGCTTTGACTGCATTACTGATATAGAAATTGGACCTGATGGGCTAATGTATGTAGTATCACGCTCTCATGATACAATTTACAGAATAATGCCCAAAACGATGATGATGCAACCTGATACCGAAATTGTTCAAATTACGCCAACAACTTTTCCTATTGAATACATTGTTTATGCTGTAATTACCGTACTAATTATTGCAGGCATTGTTATCTATCTGGCAAAAGTTAAACGAAAAAGAAAAGTAGATTTAACGTAAATTATTATTTTTTCATTCCTTTCCAGACTTGGGTTATCTGGGCAAATTCGTTTAGTGGAACTATCTTTAATGTATTGAATTTTGACAATCCTACATCAATTACCATTTTTT
>CAYSWR010000018.1:16961-26078 GCA_964434855.1 uncultured Nitrosopumilaceae archaeon
GGAACTATCTTTAATGTATTGAATTTTGACAATCCTACATCAATTACCATTTTTTCTACATCATGGGCATCTTGCGCATCCAATATTATCACAAATTGATGTTCAAGAACTGATGCATAAAAACCACATATTTCTTTTATTCTGTATTTTTTCTTCACATGATTCATCTTTTCAAGGATCTTCATTGCTACTAATCTATTAGCATGATTGTTAAGCGGACACGCTTCTGGACTGTGGATTGAAAAAACTCCAAACAAGGCCATGTCATCACCTCTTTATTTCTATATTAAAACCAATTGTCTTCTCTTAATCTTTTACAAAACATCTAGTTTCAGTTATATAATCTGGTTTGGAATCACACGTTGCAGAGGTACCGAAGCCCGGCCAACCGAGAAGGACTCAAGATCTTGGCAATGGGATATCCTTTCCCTTAGGGGTTCGAGGGTTCAAATCCCTCCCTCTGCATTTTTGTATAATTTTTTCTGTCGTCTTAATCGCTGTTTACGATTTGGTTCATCAAAACCTCGATGATTTTCTCCCATGATCTATTTTGTTTACGTGACTATTTTCGTCTTTATAAAATTCAAAATAACTTTTGTATTGTCAAAAATTTTGTTTTAAGCTTTAATCATCTGAACTTCTCGTACAGAATGACGTGAAAGATCTTCATGAAGCAATGCGTGGGATTCTTCTGTAAAGATCAAATTACATCTGTAACATTTCCACGCTTTTGTACTCACATTTATTTATTAGTGATTTTTCCTTATAAAGATATTGGACTTTTTGTCCATTTTTTGGATAATAGCGATCAGACCAAAATAAATTTGGAATATTTAGGGAAATTCATTGCTTTTTTTGTATTTTATGATACTGACTAAACCCTTACTAGAACAAATTAAAAGATGTAGCAAGTCTAAAAAATTATGGAAGAAATTTTTGAAATATTTAGTAATCTATCATATCTTGGAATTTTCTTTTTACTGATTGCAATGAACGCATCACCAATTTTGATGCCACCAACATGGATTGTTTTGTCATCTTTTTACACAATAGATCCTTCATTTGACATACTCACACTCTCAGTTGTGGGAGCCACAGGAGCTTTGATTGGAAGAATAATTCTCATGTATATTAGCAGATTCTTTCGTAGATTCATGGGAACAGAAAGAAAATCAAATCTTGATACACTTGCGGAATACATAAAGAAGAAAAAATATGGATATTTTTCTGCATCATTTCTTTTTGCTATAACCCCATTACCAAGCAATCTGTTGTTTATGGCATACGGAATAATGCGCGTGAAAAATATTGCAATTTTTGCAGGATTCTGGGTGGGAAGAGCAATCGCATATTATGTTATGATATCTATTAGCACTGTAACACTAAAACCATTTTTAGAATTATTTGATGACAGCTTAGTAGGAGTTTTAGTCACAGACATTAGCAGTATTATTATGATTGTCATCTTTGCATGCATAAATTGGAATAAATTGATAACTACAAAGAAATTAGAATTTGTTAAACCAAAATTCTGGAGACTCTAAATTGAAATCAATTAAACTAAAAGATGAAGTACAAAAAAGGCTAGCAAAAAATGATCCAGCACATGACTTTGAACACATAATGCGTGTTTACAAAAATGCGGAAAAAATAGGAAAAAAAGAAAAAGCAAACATGAAACTGGTACGGGCATCTGTACTTTTACATGACATTATATCTTATCAAAAATCAGATAAAAGATCAAAAAGAGCATCAACCAAAAGTGCTTTGCAGGCAGCAAAGATGCTCAAAAGATATGGCTATGCTAGTCATGAAATAGGCATAATTACCGAAGCCATACATGAGCATAGCTTCTCAAAAGGCATGGTTCCACGTACTATGGAAGGCAAAATCCTTCAGGATGCAGATAGGCTTGACGCAATAGGGGCAGTAGGCATAGCTAGGACATTTGCTGTGGGGGGAGCAGAAAAAAGGTCATTTTACAGCAAAGACGATCCATTTTGTCATACAAGGACTCCAAATGATCAAGTGTGGACACTGGATCATTTTTACAAAAAACTATTACTTTTAGAAAAAAAGATGAACACAAAAACTGCAAAAAAAGAAGCTACACGCAGAACAATGATACTGAAAAAATTTCTTAATGATTTAAAAAAAGAAATCTAGTCATAATCTATGTATCTGTCAAATCGTTTTTCAATTTCAGGATTTTTTCCTTCAAGAATTTTTTCTATTTCTTCCTTGTATCTTTTTTTTGTAAATGAGGATATCTCTTGAAAATTATCCGACTTTGGGAAAGCATCCATTAGGTTTTCTAGAAATTTGACATACTCTACTACCTTGTTTCTATATTCTTCTCTGGTTGGTCTTTTTATTTTGTTTAGGCGAAACCATGTTGTAGCCCAACTTGCTCCAATAACATGTGGTATCAAATCAAGGGCGCGTTCTATTTCAAAACGCTCGTCTTCTCTCATTTTTATCCATTAAGTGCTCTTGCAGCAATCTTTGAAAGATATGTTACAATCATGTCTGCACCTGCACGTTTAATTGCAGTCAAAATCTCCAAAGTAACTTCAGTCTCATTAATCCAACCTTGCTTTGCAGCAGCTTTTACCAAAGAATATTCTCCTGATACACTATATGCAGATACAGGTATGTTGAAGCTACTCTTTGTCTTTGCAATCAAATCAAGATATGCAAGAGCAGGCTTTATCATTACGATGTCAACGCCTTCGGCAATGTCTGTTTCAACCTCTCTCATAGATTCTGTTGGATTTGTGTATGGTAACTGGTACGTTCTCCTATCGCCAAACTGTGGCGCACAATGTGCCATGTCCCTAAATGGAGAATATAGATTGGAGCGATGCTTTGCAGAATGTGACATTATTGCTACATCCGTAAAACCTGCATCATCTAGGCCCTGTCTTATTGCCTTTACTTGACCATCCATCATGGCAGAAGGTGAAACCACATCCACACCAACTTGAGCCTGACTTATCGCTATTTTTTTCAAAACTTCTAAACTTGAATCGTTGTCTATTATATCTCCCTTGACAAGGCCGCAGTGTCCTGAACTGGTATATTGGCAAAGACAAACATCTGCCATTATAGCTATTTTATTTCCAAGGTTTTTTCTTATTTCTGAAATTGCTTTTTGCACAATGCCGTTTTGATCAAAAGCAGATGTACCCATGTCATCTTTTTTGGTAGGAATTCCAAATAGCATGATTGCTGGAATCTTCAAATCTGCAATAGAATTTACTTCACTTACAACATCCTTTAGCGGAAGTCTTTCTATGTCTGGCATGGAATCCACTTGTATTTTTGATTTCAAATCTTCCTGAACAAAGACTGGACAAATTAGATCTTTTGGAGACAGTCTGACTTCTTCTAAAAGCTCGCGAATCTTTTCGCTTTTTCGTAATCGTCTGAGTCTAACATTGGGAAAAGTCATACGCAAAAAACACTCTCTGTAAGCAATATAATCTGTTACTCTTTTATGTTGTAATCGAAAAGCTTGGTAACTGATTTGAGCAATTCAGAATCTCCTTGCTCTGACGCCTTTCTCAAATTGTTCATTGGAGTTGATATGATTCCTTCTACAATTGCTAGAGTCAGCTGATCAATTATGCGTATTTTCTCTTCATCGTTTTCTCCAAGCATCTGTAATGCCTTTTTGAGTTCTTTGACTCTCACCGTATCGATGTCTTTGAAAACGCCTTTTACTATGGGTTCTACCTCTAATCTTTTCATTACTGCCTCTACAACTGGAAGCTCTTCACTAATTATTTTTTCCGCAGAGGCTGCCACTCCAATCCTTGTTCTCATGTTCTTGTCTACCATCTCTGCTATCTGATCCAAATTGAACATCTTTATTCTGCCTATTGTAGCAACTCGCTCATCAACAGTTCTTGGGTTTGACAAATCAAGAATCATCATTCCTGCTTTTTTTGATTCCATTGCATCTTTTACTCTATCATATGTAACAAGGAAATAAGGTGCGACAGTTGCAACAAACAAGACATCCACTTTTTTGAAACTGGCAAGAGCCGCTTCAAACTTGGTTGGTTTTCCTCCAACAGTTTCTGCAAATGCTTTTGATCTTTCAAAAGTTCGACTTGTTACTAAAAACTCCATTCCTCTTTTCTTAAGTGACTTTGCAACAAGACTTGCTGCTTCGCCTGTGCCTATTAGCAAAATGCGTTTTGATTTTAAATCGTCAATGTTTTCTTCTGCAAGTTTGACTGCCATGGAACCAATAGAAATACTTCCACGACTTATTCCAGTGGTATTTCTTACTCTGCTGCCAACTCGAATTGCTTTGTCAAAAAGTGTATTCAATTTGTTTCCAGATGCATTTGCTTCTCTGGCTATTGTTATGGAACCTTTTACTTGACCTAGTATCTGTTCTTCACCAACAACAAGCGAATCAAGGCCTGCAGTCAATTTTAAAAGATGTTCATATGCCTCTGGTCCCTCACTTACTTCGAGATTTTCCTTGAAAGCATTTTCTTCCAGTCCTGCAATAGATGCCCATGTTTTCTTTATTCTTTCAACATCACGAGCATTTCCTGCACCAAAGACTTCAACTCTATTACATGTCTGAAGTATTACACATTCTTGTAGACCGGAATGTTCCATAAATGAAGAATAAGCTGAATCCAAGTCTTTGAATGTGAATCGTTCTAGCATGTGGATTGGTGATTTGTGAAAAGTAACCCTGGCATTTATGACATGAAAGCTCATTTTGATTCTAACATCTCCATTACTCGCTTCTGTGCTTTTTTGAAATTCCCTTCTTTTATTAACTGTTTTACCTGATTATCATTTATAACACCATACAGGAATTTTTTGCGTTCAAGGGGTGTTGCAAGCTTTGTTTTTGCAGATGATCTGGCAAATTCCTGTAGTTTTATCTGATGGATGTCTTCCTTTGTGATGATTTTTTTAAACACTTGCTCTGCTTGCATTCTTATCTTTCTTGCCATTGCGGGACTTCTTCCACCAGTGGAGACTGCAATTTGCACAGTATCTTCTATGTTTATCACAGAAGGATGGGAAAAGTCACTAACTGCGGGATCGTCAGCAGCATAAGCATAGCAGCGCATTTTCTTTGCTTTTTCAACAATTTCTCGATTTAATGCTTTATCATCAGTTGTTGCCATGACAAGAATTGGTTTGTATTTTGTAAGAAAATTGGCATTTTCCAGTTTCATTTTTTTGAAGACTATTTTTTTCTGCTTTACATAATTGTCTATCTGTTTATTGGTTTCATCGCTGATTAGTAAAATCTTGCAATCCTGTGTCAAAAGTGAGTTTATCTTTTTTAGGCCCTCTTGTCCGCCACCTACAACTATGACTAAATTTCCCTTAAGATTTAGATCTACTATCAATAACTCTGGCACCTTCTGAATGGTATTTATAGATTGCAAGAAACTCGGTACATTTTTTAATTGCGTAAAGTTTTTCATTCTTAATGCCAATGGATGTTTTAGACAAAGAGATTCTAAATGAAATCCAGTGGACATTTCCGCTAGTTCCTGAACCTTATGTGGAAATGGCAAAAAAATTCAAACTCTCTGACGATGAACTGATGCAAAGACTAGCTGCACTAAAAAAAACTGGAGTCATCAGGCAACTAAGCGCAATTTTTGACACAAGAAAGCTAGGCTACAAAAGCGCATTAATTGCAATGTCAATAGAACCAGAAAAATTGGATTATGTTGCAACTCAAGTAAACAAACATCCTGGTGTTAGCCATAATTATGAAAGAAACCATGAATACAATCTTTGGTTTACACTTGCAGTTCCACCAGGAAGTGACCTAAAGACTGAGGTTGACAAGTTCTCTAAATTATCTGGAATAAAAAAAGTAAGGTTACTTCCTACCATCAAACTTTTCAAAATTGGAGTAAAACTTGACATGGTGGAAGGTAAGGAAGCAGAAGTAAAACCAACAGAAGAAAAGAAAAAAATTCGTGATGTTTCGTTTGCTGCGACAGAAGAAGACAAAGAGTACGTACGTGAGCTCCAAAAAGATTTAGAAATAACAAACAGACCATTTTTGAAATCTGCACAAAAACTTGGAATAACAGAAGAACAACTTCTTGATAAAGTAAAATACTACGAGGAAATCGGTGTCATGCGCAGGTTTGCCGCAATTTTACGACACAGGGATGCAGGATTTGTTGCAAACGGAATGATTGTCTGGAATGTTCCTTCAGAAAAAATAGATGAAATTGGCTCAAAACTAGGAGCGTTTCCACAGGTAAGCCATTGCTACCAAAGACCGGTATACCAAGATTGGCCATACAGCGTCTTTTCAATGATCCACTGTAAATCCCAAGGAGATGCAGAAAACATGGCAAAAGAAATTCAGAAACAAATTGGTATAGACGAATATAAGATTCTGTTTAGTTCAAGAGAATTCAAAAAGACGCGAGTGGAATATTTCGTAGAGCACGAATATGTGATAGAAGGCTACATTTCTGCATAAAATGGATGATTTATCATTTCTACGCGCGCCTTATAATCAAAATTTACATTCAAATGATTTAATGGTTCAACTATACTTTGAATGCGCAAATTGCGGCAACAGATTGTTTTATACAAAATCTGCTGCAGAACTAAAGATTCCTCATGAACGCAGTTTGCATTATTGTAATAGCTGCGGATATCAGAATGGGAATCTGGAAAAATCGATGACCTGTGCATGATTCCCAAACCCTTTCTTCCTTTTTCACTAGTATTTTTGTCCCTATCTAAGATTGGCCAGACTAGTATCATAATTCAAACCTTGGAAAATTACATAGTGTATCCTGCCAAGAATCCATCTCTTTTGATATCTGGCTCAGTTATGACTATAACTTCACTTAGTCAATGGAACATTTTTGATATCAAGTATTTCTCTGGAGGAACTGTTGAACAGATGATGATAATAAACGCATTATCTGTTTTACAATTTCTTTTAGTGTGGAGATCAAATGCAAAAGCTAAATCTGAAATAAAATCTGAGCAAGAAATTGATTCAAAAATTATAGAAATGCAATCAGAAATAAATCATCTAAAATCGAGATTGATGCTTCGCTAGGCAGTCTGGATAGATGCCTTCAACTCGTATTGTGGCCATTGGTTATACGTGTCTGTTATCTCTCTCATGTCTTGAGAATTTAGATACTTTCCATCAGACATTGCGGCAAATGTTTCAATCTCATCAGTGCTAATTACTGTAGGCAATACCGAAGAGACTGCATTCTTTGAAAGAATGAACTTGATTGCAAATTCTGTTATGTTTAGGCCATTGCGTTTGGTTATTGGTCGCAGTTGTTCAACTTTTTTTAGAGATTCTTTTATCCATTCGCCTTTGCGAACTGAACGATGATCTTTTTCATCAACCTTTGTATCTGCATTTACTTTTCCCGTAAGTATTCCAGAAGCATCAGGAACTCGTACCAAAATTCCTACGTTTTCCTTCTCTGCATTTTCAATTAGTTCATTTCCAGGTGTTTGCTCTAAAATGTTATAGACTGTTTGTACTGCACTGACGTTTTTTCTATTCATGGCTTCCAATCCTTCTTGAGTCCAGCCTATTGCCGGTCCTAATGCCACTTGATATGTCCTGATTTGCTTTTCTTCTATTTTTTTATCAAGTGTTTGAAATATTGTATCATCTTTTATGTGGTGCATCTTTGGGTTGTGCAAACCATAAACATCGATATAATCAGTTTGTAATCGCTCCAGACTTTTTTTCAATGCATGTTCTGTAAATACAGGGTCAAATTTCTGGGGAAGCTCGCTATGTCCTATTTGCGCCGCATCTTCAAAGTCATATCCATATTTTGTTGAAATGACAATCTCATCGCGCATTCCATGAAATACTTCTCCAATCAGCTTCTCGCTTTTTCCTTTCCCATACATATCACCTGTCTCAAAAAAGTTAATCCCTACATCGTATGCCTTTTTTAGCATGCGTTTTGCTTCGTCATCATCGATTTTTTTGCCCCACCAATCAAGAGCAATAGTCCATGCTCCAAATCCTATTTCAGAAACCTTAATTCCGCTTTTACCAAGTGTCTTGTATTTCAATTTACTATCTCCATGAATCTTTCAAGCTTTTCTTTGAGTTCCTGATCGCTCAAAACCGATCGTCCAGCCTCCAAATTTACATTTATGTCTATCCAAGATTTGCATCCTTGATATTCAGACAACACGGGGATTTCAGAGTCTTTTATTTTGTAAACTTTGAGAAATATTGCCTTCATGGGCTTTTCTGGCATCCACTTCATTCTTTCTTGGATGTAATAATCACTCCATATATGAAATGGAGATAACGCTTCAATTTTTTTCATATCTGTAATGTCTGCTTCTTCAATGACTTCTGCATATGATGTTATTCTGTTGACTCCTGTCTTTGGTTGATTTTCTCTTACATCTGATAAATAGCCATAAAATTGTGATTTCAGCGAATCATGCTGTTGGTGTTCATATGTGGGAAACAAGATAAATTTCTTAGATTCTACATTAAAACCAGATGCTGTTTCAAGAATGCCACCTTTTCGCAACAAAACAGTCTGATTTCCATTTTCTAATGCTTTAACAACAGTTGCCCATTCTTTTAGTGCCTTCATTATCCAAGACTCTTAATCAATGATACAATATCTTTTTTTATACCGACAATCATGGGCGTGTCTACTTTGATGTAGGTACTCACTCGAATCTCTCTCAAATCCATAATCAAGTCTTGGAACTTGTCAAGACGATCTGTTTCAAACGCCAGCATAAAATCTTCATCATGAATTCCAAACGAGTACGTCGTGTTCAAAATGACCTCAGGATATTTTTGTCCTATTTTGATGTGCTCATCCATCATGTCCTTTCTTTTATCAAGTGGCAAAAGATACCACTCTCTTGTTTTTATGAAAGGATAAACTATGGCATACTTTTTCTGTTCTTCCCCTGCAAGCCATCCGTGTCCACTTGAACTTTTTGCATATAATGAAGGTCTTGTATTGGAAAGATACACATGTGTTGGAAAGATGTATTTTCCAAATACAGTAAGATAGATTTTTGACATTACTTCCTGGAACTGTTCTATATTATCCGAAGTAAACCAGAGCA
>CAYSWR010000019.1:0-24646 GCA_964434855.1 uncultured Nitrosopumilaceae archaeon
TGTCATGTATTTAATCAAAAATGTCTGTAATTTAAGGCTAACAGAATTATTTCAGCGTAAGCTCAATGTAAACGTCATTTGGAATCTTTATTCTCATTAATTGTCGTATTGCTCTGTCGTCTGCGTTAAGATCAAAAACACGTCTGTGTATTCGCATCTCCCATTTTTCATATGTGTTTGTTCCTTGGCCACATGGAGACTTGCGTGTTACAACGTTTAGTCTTTTTACTGGAAGTGGTGTTGGTCCTTTTACTTTGACACCGGTTTTTTCGCCGATGCCTTTTATTTCACTACAAACTCCGTCAAGCCTGAGCAGACTTGTGCTGGTAAGCTTGATTCGGGCCATTTGTGTCATTCAGACCACTAAGCAGTGTATTTCTCAGTGATATCTTTTACAACGCCTGCAGCAATTGTTGCGCCCATATCTCTGAGTGCAAATCTTCCTAACTCTGGAAAGTCTTGGAAGGTTTCAATTGCTATTGGTCTAACTGGTCGTATTCTTACGATTGCAGAATCACCTGCTTTAAGAAACTTTGGATCTTTTTCTTCTGTGGCACCTGTTTGTGGATTTATCTTTGCCTCAAATGCAACAATAGTTGCTGCAACCTGTGCAGTATGTGCATGCATTACTGGCGTATAACCAGGTGCAAGTGCAGTTGGATGATGGATTACTATGATTTGAGCTCTGAATTCTTTTGCAACATTTGGAGGACTGTCCGGTGTTCCAATCACATCTCCTCTTTTGATATCTTTTTTATCTACACCTCTAAGGTTAAAACCAATGTTGTCACCAGCTTCCGCAGATTCCATTTGAGTGTGGTGAGTTTCAATTGTTTTGATTTCACCAACTACTCCTGCTGGCATGACAATAATTTTTTGTCCTGCTTTTACAGTTCCTGTTTCGACACGACCTACTGGAACTGTACCTACACCAGTAATTGTATAAACATCTTGAATTGGAATTCTCAATGGTTTGCCAGTTGGTTTTTCTGGGAGTTTGAAATCATCAAATGTTTCAAGCATTGTCTTTCCTGTCCACCACTTCATGTTTTCTGATTTTTTAACAAGGTTATCACCTTTCCATCCAGAAACAGGAATGATTGGAACGTTTTCTAGCTTGTATCCAACTGACTTGATCAGTATTTCAGCTTTTTCTTTTGCAACCTTGAATGCTTGTTCAGAATAATTACTGTCATCCATCTTGTTGATGGCAACGATTACCTGTCCTACACCTAGAGTTCTCAAAAGGAAGGCATGTTCTCTTGCTTGGCCTCCTGGTGCTACTGCAGTATCAGTCTCGCCTTCTTTTGCAGAAAGGACAAGAATCGCACAGTCAGCCTCTGATGCGCCAGTAATCATGTTTTTGATAAAGTCCCTGTGTCCAGGTGCGTCAATTAATGTAAAGAAGTACTTTGCACTCTCAAATTTCGCAAACGCTAGATCTATTGTGATGCCTCTCTCTCTTTCGTCTTTGATGTTGTCCATAACCCAAGCATACTTGAAGGTGTCTCCTTTTCCGTGCTTTTCAGATTCTGCTGCATGTGATGCAATAGTTCTTTCATCGACAAGACCAAGGTCCAGCAACAGGTGACCCATTGTGGTTGATTTACCGTTATCAATGTGACCTGTAACGATCATGTTCAAGTGTGGCTTTTTACTAGCGCTCATAACGAATCCTCACCAGCATGGGCTTTATTACCATTTCGATTTTTTGGTATTCTTTTCAATAAATTTTGAATAATTTACTGATCCACTAATCGACGTCGATTATTTTTCACATACTATAAATCAAAGTATTTTCTGACTAGAAATATTGAAAGTTACTGTTACAGTTATCAAAGCTGATGTTGGTGGAATCGGCGGTCACACCAGACCAAGTGATGGTTTGTTAAATGCTGTCAGAAACATGGTAAGACATCAAGTAAGGAAAGACGGTAAAGGGCTCTTAATTGATTCTTACATTGGTTATTGTGGTGATGACATTCACATTGTTATGACTCATACAAAAGGAGTCGATAACAGAGAAGTTCACCAGCTTGCATGGAATGCATTTGAAGCAGCTACAAAGGTTGCAAAAAACGAAGGATTGTATGGTGCCGGTCAGGACTTGCTCAAAGATTCGTTTTCAGGTAACGTAAAAGGAATGGGTCCTGGTGTTGCAGAAATGCAATTTGAAGAAAGACCAAACGAGGCATTTACAATTTATGCTGCAGACAAAACAGAGCCTGGTGCATTCAACTATCCATTCTACAGAATGTTTGTAGATGCTCTAAGTAACACAGGTCTAATAGTAAATCAAAATCTTGCAAAAGGCGTCAAGATAAATGTCATGGATGTTGAAAAGGGAAAAATTGCCGAACTTCACATGTGGCAAGACAAGCCCACCCTTGAAGCTGCTTTAATGTATCCCGGAAGATATGTTGTTTCTTCAGTATATACAAAAGATAATCAACCAATACTTGCAGCATCAACTGATAGATTACATAACATTGCAGGAAAATATGTTGGAAAAGATGATCCAATTTGTATCATAAGAACACAAAAAGATTTTCCAGCAACGGAAGAAGTTGGAAGTGCATTTAGCAATCCGCATTATGTTGCAGGAAACACAAGAGGTAGTCATCACATGCCACTGATGCCAGTAAAGATAAACTCTCCAGCAAGTATCAACTTTGCAATACCAATAGTGAGCAGTCTTGTTTTTAGTATGCACAATGGAATACTTGTAGGACCAGTAGATGGATTTGCAACTCCAGATTGGAATTACGTAAGAAATCTTGCAACAAAAAGAGCATTTGCAATGAGAAGTCAAGGATTTTTCCATCCTGCGACGCTAGTGCCAAGTGAGCTGGAATATTCAGAAGGATATAGAGCCAGAATGAATGTCGTTTGGAGTAAGATGAGGCCAATCACACCAAACAATCAACAAAAAACAACAAAACCCAAGCCACAAAAAGCAAAGAGTGCCAAGTCTAAACAAAAATTAAATCAACCAGAAACCAAATCAGCGAAAAAACAAACTAAACCTGCACCAAAATAAAATCATACCAACAATATAATTACAAAAGATCTAACTCATAATCAATATATCATAGATGAGTCTAGTATCCATGGTTTGTTTATTATCAACTTTAAAAACTATGAAGAGATAGCCGGTGCAAAGGCACTCAAGCTAGCAAAAATAGCAGAAAAAGTTTCAAAAAAATATCGAATCAAGATAGCAGTTGCACCTCCACAGCATCTACTTTCTGAAATAACCAGATGCAACATACTTGTTTTGGCTCAGCATCTTGACACTGCAAATATTGGTAGCACTACTGGTTTTATGATTCCTGAAATTGTAAAAAAATCTCTTGTCAGGGGGTCTTTGATAAATCACAGCGAACACAGAATTCCTGTAAAACAGATAGTTGCATTGGTTTCTAGACTAAAAAAACTTGGGATGATCTCAGTGGTGTGTGTTAAAGATGTAAGCGAGGCAAGAAAATATGCAAAATTAAACCCAGATTACATAGCGATTGAGCCGCCTGAGCTCATAGGAACTGGCAAAGCAGTATCAAAAGAAAGACCAGAAATCATCACAAGATCGGTGACTGCAGTCAAGCAAGCAAAAAATTCTACAAAGCTTCTTTGTGGAGCAGGCATTGTCTCAGGAGAAGATGTCGCAAAAGCTATGCAGCTAGGTGCAAAAGGGATCCTAGTAGCAAGTGGCATAGTCAAAGCAAAGAACTGGACATTTACAATAGAAGAATTTGCCCGTGCAATATCAAAAAACCAGAAAGGTTGATAACCCAAATCGTAACAATTGGCGTAATATGAAGCCGATTTATTTTTTTGACGAAGGAGACGGTAAAAATAAAAAACTGCTAGGCGGAAAAGGCGCAGGACTGTGCGAGATGACAAGAATTGGTTTGCCAGTTCCTCCAGGTTTTACAATCACTACCGAAGTTTGTGACAAGTATTATCAAAATAACAAAAAATTACCACGCAATCTTATGGTTCAAGTAAGAAAAAACATCGCCAAGATAGAAAAAAGAACTGGCAAAAAGTTTGGTTCTTTAGAAAATCCACTCCTAGTATCAGTCAGATCCGGTGCAGCGCTATCTATGCCTGGAATGATGGACACAATACTAAATCTTGGATTAAATGAACAAACTGTCGTTGGCCTTGCAAAAAAAAGCAGTAACGAGAGATTTGCGTGGGATTCATACAGAAGACTTGTCCAACTTTTTGGCAAAGTCGTTTTTGGCGTAAATGACAAAAAGTTTGATGATATTCTAGAAGAGACCAAGCGTCAATTCATTGTTCAGTATGATAGCGAACTTAATGCAGACACTCTCAAGGAGATTGTATCAAAATACAAACAGATTTGTGAAAGCCATGCTGAAAAACCATTTCCTTCGGATCCTTACAAACAGCTTGAGCTTGCAATAGAGGCAGTCTTTAAGAGTTGGATGGGTGAGAGAGCAGTAGTATATAGAGAAAAATACAAAATTACCAAAGATATTGCAAATGGAACCGCAGTAAATGTTGTAGCGATGGTTTTTGGCAACATGGGAAATGACAGTGCCACAGGAGTTGTGTTTACACGAAATCCTGGAGATGGTACAAGGAAAGTTTTTGGTGAATATCTTGTCAATGCTCAAGGCGAAGACGTTGTTGCAGGAATTAGAACACCTCAAACAATAGACAACTTGGAAAAAGAGTTACCGAATACTTTTGTACAGTTAATGAAAACTTGTGCAAAATTAGAAAAACACTACAAAGAACCACAAGACTTGGAATTTACAGTAGAGCAAGGCAAGTTCTACATGTTACAGACTCGTTCTGCAAAGATGAATGCTTTAGGAATGATTAGAACTTCAGTTGAGATGGTAAAAGAAAAACTCATTTCAAAAGAAAGGGCTCTTACAAGATTACATCCTGATCAGTTAGAACAGCTATTACACAAAACCATAAACCAAGACGCAGTAAAGAATCATTCACCACTTGTAAAGGGAATTGCTGCATCACCTGGTGCTGCAACAGGTGTTGTTGTTTTTGATGTAAAAAAAGCAGTAAAGATGGGAGAAGATGGAGTCAAAGTAGTGCTGGTTAGAGAAGAAACAAAACCAGAAGACGTGCCGGCATTTTTTGCATCAGTTGGAATTCTAACAAGCAGAGGCGGTAAAACTTCACACGCCGCAGTAGTTGCAAGAGGAATGGGAAAACCATGCATTGTAGGCTGTACAGATATGAAGATAGATTACACTACAAAAAAATTCCAAGTAGACAGTAAAACCGTCCATGAGGGAGAGGTCATTACAATAGATGGTAGTAAAGGCATTGTCTTTTTGGGGGAGATTCCTACAGTTGAACCTGAAGTAACAAGCGAGCTAAAAACAATCATACAGTGGGCAGAGCAAATCAAAAGACTGGGCATAAGAGCAAACGCAGATACACCTGAAGCTGCAAAGCTAGCAAGAAACTATGGCGCAAAAGGAATAGGACTTTGTAGAACAGAAAGAATGTTCAATGCACGTGACAGATTGGGTCTCTTTGTTGACATGATAATGGCACGCAATGTAGAGGAAAGAAAAGCAGTGCTAGAAAAATTACTGGTTCTTCAGAAAAGTGATTTCAAAGAGATACTCAAGGTCATGGAAGGATACAAAGTTACAATCAGATTACTAGATCCTCCACTGCACGAATTCTTACCAAATATTGAAGAGCTAATCAACAAAATACACAGACTTGAAAATCAAAATACATCAGAAGAGCTTGAGAAAACAAAAAAGATTCTTGCTCGTGCAAGAGAATTAGCTGAGATCAATCCAATGATGGGTCACCGTGGAGTCAGAGTTGGAATAACATTTCCAGAAATTTATGAAATGCAGGTTAGAGCAATTTGTGAAGCTGCAGGTGAACTGTCAAGAGAAAACATAGATGCACGTGCACAAATCATGGTACCTCAAGTAGGCAGCATAGACGAACTAGATCAAATCAAACTGATTTACGACACAATAAAATCATCTGTAGAATCAAAGATGGGATTAAAATTAAAAATTAATTTTGGTACGATGCTTGAAGTTGTGAGATCATGTCTTACTGCAGATGAGCTTGCTAAAACAGCAGAGTTCTTTAGCTTTGGCACAAATGATCTGACACAAGCAGTATTTAGCTTTAGTAGGGAAGACGTAGAAGGCAAATTCCTACCTGAGTATCTAGAAAAAGAAATACTCCAAGAGAATCCGTTCCAATCTGTTGATGTAAACGGAGTAGGAAGTTTGATGGAGATTGCAATAACAAAAGGAAGAAAGATCAGACAAGACATGGAGATAGGAATATGTGGAGAACATGGCGGAGATCCTAGTTCCATATCATTTTTCCACAAAGCTGGCCTAAGCTATGTAAGTGCATCTTCACACAGAATTCCAATTGCAATTCTTGCTGCAGCACAAGCTGCACTTGCAGATAAACCAAAAAAGAAAACTAGTGCAAGGAAGAAATCAAAAAGAAGATAGTTTCAATCATTCTAACAGTGTTGCAGATGCAAAGTAAACATGAAACGGTTGACAGTAAATTACCACTATATTATACAAATTAGTATTGATTCCACTTAGTTCATAGTTCTGCGATCCCTTGTTTCCCTTTAGTTTACCAAGGTCTATTCCGCTATCAACATCTCCATTTTTTGTCATGTACACATGAAGATCAGGACCGTTTGTGACTTCAAAGTCTTCAAACCTGAGAAATGAAACATCCCCTACTGTTATCACTTCAGCTTTGCCTGTTGCCTGATGTCCTTTCAATCCCTGAAAAGTCCCAAGTTTAGAAAATTTTGGAGGCTCTTGTGAGCTAGGAGCAACCTTTGCTATCATCTCTTGCATGTCTTCTGATACACTAGTGGTGATCTTTTTTGCTTCATCCATGATCAAATCAATAGTGACTTGCGGCATATTTTTTACAAGAGCGTTTCTTTGTTCATCTACCATGTTGACAAATTTTTCATAGGTAAGATCTTGTTGAATTTCACTTAGGGCTTTGGGCAATGGTTCATCAATTATTTTATCATAAAAGAGTGGGCTTGCTACATAATATACTCCAACTACAGCGACACCAACAATAATTGCTATTGTGATGCCCTTTAGCATACTTGCGATAAGAAAATCTCACTATTAAGGATTGAAGAAAATTGAAATATCTAACTAAGAGTATATCATTTTGAAGTGTTACCACGACTTGATTCAATAAAACCTGCCAGATTGAAGATTGGCCTTACACAGCACAAGCTTGCTTCGTTGACAGGAGTCAGTACTTCGATGATCAACCAAATAGAATCAGGTAGATGCCAGCCAAGCTATGGTACTGCAAAAAAAATCTTTGAAGTACTTGGTTCATTAGAGAATCAGTCTTCAATGAAAGCTGGAGACATATGCAGTAGAGAAATTACAAAACTAAAAACAACTGATTCACTGCATGACGCAATAAAAAAGATGCAAGAGCATTCGATTAGTCAGATTCCAGTTTTTGACGGAAATGATGTTGTCGGGTTGATAAGCGAAGATGGGCTAGTCAAACATTTGATAGATAGTGATGAAACACAGCGAAAAAAAATAAAGCTATCCGAAGTAATGGAGCCACGTCCTCCCATTATAGAGTACAATACTCCTGCAAAGACACTAGTTCCACTTGTCAGATTTTCAAAGTGCATCCTAGTTTCAAAACACAGTAAGATTATTGGAATAATTACTACATCAGACACTCTAAAAATGATGGAATAGATTTAGTGTTTTGGATGAGAGCAAAGTTCTGCAAGCACACCATGTAATGATTTTGGATGAATAAAGGTAATTTTTGTTCCTTCAGAACCTGATCTTATTTTACCAAGAAATTGAATTCCGCATCCTTCCATGCGTTCATATTCTTTTTCGATGTCGTCTGTTGCAAGCGCCATGTGATGCAATCCTTCGCCTTTTTTTTCTAGAAATTTCTTAATAGGACTATCATCTCGAGTTGGCTCCATCAGTTCGATTCTGCCATTTTCTAATCTAAGTATTGCAAGTTTGACACCCTCTGATTCTATTGTTTCATATATCACTTCTTTTACTCCAAGTGCTTGCTGGTATTGTTTTACGGCATCCTCTAGGTTGTTTACAGCAATTGCGATGTGATCTATTTTCATTTTAGAACACTTCCTTTGGATGATAAACTCCAAAAACTTCCCTGAAATTATTACTTATTTCACCAAGTGTGGCATATCCTTTTACTGCATCAATTATGTATGGCATTAGGTTTTCATCTTTTTCTGAAGCACTTTTCATTTTTGAAAGAATGTTTTCTACTTTTTTGTTGTCACGAGTACTTTTTAGTTCTTTGAGATTTTTAGCTTGTTGTGTCTCTATTGAACTATCTATTTTCATTAGGTCTTGTTTTACTTCTTTTGCGTCTGTAAATTTGTTAACACCCACTATGATTCTTTCACCACTATCAATTTCTTTTTTTAAGCGGTAGGCATTTTGTCTGATTTCAGATTGGAAGAATCCGCGCTCTATTCCAACAAGTGAACCACCCATCCTGTCTATTTTTTTGAGGTATTTGTTGACCTCGTCTTCAATTCTATCACAAAGATATTCTACGTAGTAAGAACCTGCAAGCGGGTCTATGGTTTTTGTGATTCCGCTCTCATGCGCTACAATCTGTTGTGTTCTTAGTGCTATCTTCACAGCAGCTTCTGTAGGAAGTGCTAATGCCTCATCTTTTGAATTTGTATGAAGGGATTGTGCCCCTCCAAGTACTGCTGCCATGGATTGTATAGCAACTCTTACAATGTTGTTGTCAGGTTGCTGTGCGGTAAGCGATTCACCACTGGTTTGTACATGAAATCTAAGATGTATTGATTTTGGATCACGAGCATGGAACCTTTCCTTAATTATTTTTGCGTATATTCTGCGTGCTACTCTAAATTTTGCAATCTCTTCAAGAAATTCATTTGTACAACAGAAAAAGAATGACAGTCTTGGTGCAAAGTCATCGATTTTTAGTCCGCGTTCAATGCAAGTTTCAATGTACTCTATTGCGTTTGCAATTGTAAAGGCAACTTCTTGCACAGCGTTACAACCAGCTTCACGCATGTGATATCCAGAGATTGAAATCGGATACCATTGTGGGACCTTTTTAGAGCAGTACTCTATCATGTCGCCAATCAATCGCATTGATGGTTTTGGCGGATAGATGTAGGTGTTTCTTGCAATGTACTCTTTTAGAATATCATTTTGTGTAGTACCTCTTAATGCATTACTTGGTACACCTTGCGATTCTCCAACTGCAATATATAATGAAAGTAGTGTTGATGCAGTAGAGTTTATTGTCATAGATGTGCTTACTTTGTCAAGAGGAATCCCATTAAAGCAAGCTATCATGTCTTTGAGTGAAGTAATAGAAACGCCTACTTTTCCCACCTCACCTTCTGCATGTGGATCGTCTGCGTCATATCCTATTTGTGTTGGAAGATCAAAAGCCATGCTAAGACCTGTTTGGCCCCTTTCAAGCAAAAACTTGAATCTCTCATTTGTCTTGTCTGCAGTAGCAAATCCAGTATACTGTCTCATAGTCCACAATCTATCACGATACATTCCAGGATGTACTCCACGAGTAAACGGATATTTTCCTGGTTCCTCGTCTTTGCTTCTTGGTTTTACCTTAGAATCATAGACTCGTTTTACAGGAATTTTTGAATCGGTTTTTACTGCTTTCATATTATCACTTTATTGATTTTGAGATTTTTTCAGCGGCCTCAATCGGATCCAGTGTTTTTGATTGCACTTTTTTTAGATATTTTTCATATGTGCTACTAGTATCAAGCATTCTCTCAACTTTGGTTTTAACATTATTTAAAACAATGTCTCTTAGTTCTGTTTCAAGCCTAGATTTTTCTTCAGTGTTTTTTGTTTTCTTTTTTATACTTATAAGCTCGTTTAATTTTCTTGTAAATTCCGTTATGCCTTTGTTTGATTTTGTCGAAGTCAGCATTATTGGAGGATTTTTTTCTGACATTCCTATAAAATCTCTTACTGCATCGAATAGCTGATTTGCTCCGGTAAGATCACTTTTGTTTACAAGATAAATATCTCCAATTTCAGTGAGCCCTGCTTTTATTGTCTGTATGCTATCACCAGTGTTTGGATTGAAAACAACCACAGTAATGTCAGCAATTTTTGAAATTTCAACTTCAGTTTGACCCGCACCAACACTTTCAATAATAATCGTATCAAATCCTGCATATTCCAATACTCTAATGCTGTTTCTTACTGCGCGTGAGATTGCTCCTGTTGCACCTCTTGACGCCATGCTTCTGATATAAGTTCCTGAATCAGTTGATTCAGACATTCTAACTCTGTCACCAAGTATTGCTCCACCTGTGATATGACTTGTTGGATCAATTGCAAGCACTGCTGCTTTGTAACCAAGTTTTTTGAGCTCAAGTGCAGTCTTGTCTATAAGCGAACTTTTCCCAGCACCTGCAGGCCCTGTTATTCCTATTATGATTGATTTTCCAGAACTTTTGAATATTTTTTTTATTAATGAACGTGCTCCTTTCTCATTGTTTTCTATAATTGATATCGCTCTTGCAATTGCATGTCTTTTGCCATGTTTTAAATCACTTACAATATCCATATAGAAAGAATAACCGGTCGTATCCACAATAAAATCTTCTTGTTTTTGACATCAGGATTTTATCCCAACAAAGATTTTAAAACCCAAAAGGCAGTCTTACTGATATGTCTCAAAAGACTGCCACTCGCCGGATAAAAATTCTTGTTGCAAAACTAGGTCTTGACGGTCATGACCGCGGGGCGTTGGTGTTATGTCGTGCATTCAGAGATGCAGGAATGGAAGTAATCTATTCAGGGCTTTTTGCCACGCCAGAAAGAATTGCCAAGATAGCTGAGGATGAAGACGTTGATGCCGTAGCTCTTAGTCTTCTAAATGGAGCTCACCTTACCTTATTTCCAAGGGTTGTCAAAACACTCAAAGAAAAAGGGATTAGAGATGTGCTAGTTGTTGGAGGTGGTGTAATCCCAGAAGATGACAAACCAGATCTTGAGAAAGCAGGAGTCACTGGAAACTTTGGTCCAGGAACTCCATTATCTACTATAATTGATCATATTACATCTGGAGTTTCAAAACTAAGAAAAATTTAGTTATTCTTTTGAATCAGGCCACATCATTTGTCGCATTTTCTTGCCGACTTGTTCTATTTGATGGGCATCTATTTGTTTCATGTATCTGTCAAAAGCGTTTTTACCGTTTTTCTGATAGTCACTAATCCATTCTTGATTAAATGTTCCATCCTGAATCATGTTTAGAACTTTTTTCATTTTTTCTTTGACGTCTTTGTCCATCACCATCGGTCCTCGAGTAAGACCTCCATATCTTGCAGTCTCGCTGACTCGTCTCCACATTCCGTTAATTCCATATCTTTGGATCATGTCAACAATTAGTTTCAATTCATGCAAGACCTCAAAATATGCTATTTCTGGCTGATATCCTGCTTCAACTAGTATTTCAAATGCATTCATAATCATTGACGCACATCCTCCACAAAGATCCGCTTGCTCACCAAACCAATCAGTTTCTACTTCTTCTTGAAATGTTGTTTGGATAATTCCTGCTCTTGTGCTTCCAATTCCTTTTGCCATTCCAAGTGTTCTGTCCCATGCTTTTTTGGTATAATCTTGGTATACTGCAACAATTGATGGAGTACCAAATCCTTCAAGATATGTTTCTCTTACTTTGGAGCCTGGACCTTTGGGTGCCACCATTATGATATCAATATTATTTGGTGCCTTTATCCACTCCCAGTGGATTGCGGCACCGTGAGAAAACGATAATGCTTTTCCTTCGCCAAGGTTTGGTTCAATCTCCTCTCGATAGATCTTTGCCTGAAGCATATCAGGTACCAAGACATGAATGATATCAGCAGCTTTGCAAGCTTCTGCAATTTTCATTACTTTGTGGCCGTCAGATTGAGCTTTTTTCCAGCTCTCACCACCTTCCTTTAATCCTATAATGACTTTGAGACCAGAATCTTTTAGGTTGTTAGATTGCGCATTACCCTGTATTCCATATCCAATTACTGCAATTGTTTGATTCTTGATTGGATCTAAGCTAACTTGATCGTCTTTCCAAGTTTTTGCCATAGGAGGGAGGCAATTTATTGCAAATATAATCTTTCGATATCTAGATTGTCAGTTCTTTTCCGCATTTTATGCACTTGACTATTGTTTCTTCTGCTTTGATCTTTTCAAATTTTTTAGATCCACAATCAGGGCAGATAGGACATGCTCGCAGTTTTTTCATATCTCTAGGCACCAAGTTTTGCTTTGTATGATTTGATCTCACTTTCTTCTACTTTTTTAAAGAGTGGAGATACCGAGCCTAGTTTATGGTTTGGTTCAATTCCAAAATCTGAAATAGAGTCCCATTTTTGATCATATATTTTATCTTTCAAGTTAAGTTGGTCCCATATTTTTTCCGCAGATTCTGGTAAAAATGGAAGCAGTGCAATTGCTATACTACGTGCAGCGTTGACTGAAAGATAGACACAGTTGTTTGTTCCTTTTCCGTTTTTCCAAGGTTCTTTGTGCTGGAAATATTGATTAAAGTTTGCTGAAAATTCAAGAATTTTTTTAAGAGCCCTGTCAATATTGTTTTGATCTAATAATTCTCCAACAGTAGATGACAAGTTTTTGATCTTCTCTTCTGCCTCTTTATCAATAGAATCAAACTCCACTTTAGACGGCACAATTCCTGCAAAGCTTTTTTGTGTAAATCCCAACGCTCGATTTACAAAGTTTCCCAGATTGCCAATAAGCTCCGAATTTATTCTTGTGGCAAACTCATCCCAATCAAAATTAAGATCGTCTTGGCTGTATGGCGTAATTAACGCAAGATAAAATCGTAGATAATCAGCAGGATAAAGAGTGAGAAAGTCTCTAAGACCAATGTACCAGTTTCTGCTCTTTGATATCTTTTTTGATTGCAGCATGAGGTGGCCGCGAGTTGGGATGTAATCTGGAAGTTTGTACTCTTTTTCTATTCCAATCCTCATCGCAGGTAAAAACAGGTAGTGATGATATACAATGTCTTTTCCAATAAAATGGTAAATGTCTGCCAAATTCCAAAATGCTTTTCCATCTAGTCCTTTGTCATTTAAGAATTTGATTGTAGAAGAAATGTACGCAAGATGATTATCAAACCAACCATAAAAGACCTGATCTTTTGCATCTTCAAGAGGAATTGGCACTCCCCATGCAATGTCTCTTGTAATGTCCCAATCTACTAGACCATCTTGAATCCAGTTTTGAACATATTTTTTTACGTCTTTTTGCAGATGCGGGCTTTGTTCAAGCCATTCATTTAGACTAGTAACAAAGTTTGTGAGTTTAAAAAAATAGTGTTTTGTCTTTTCTTTTACAGGCGGATTTTTGCAAATTGAGCATCTGGGATTATCAATTTCTTCTGGCACTCTTCCACATTTTTCACACAAATCAGAATACTGATCTTCGGCTTTGCAGTGAGGACATGTTCCAATTACATATCTATCTGGGAGAAACTTTTTGTCAAACTGACAATAAAACTGAACAATTTCTTTTTCGTAAATGTGGTTGTTTTTGTTTAGTTTTTTGAATACATTTTGAACAAATTCTACGTTTTCAGGCGAGCTTGTTCTGTAAAAAAAATCAAATTTTATTCCAAATGCAGTAAAGTCGTCATAATCTCGTTTATTCCAAAATTTCACATACTCTTCTGGACTTTTTTTCTCCTTTTCAGCCTGTAACAGAATCGGAGTTCCATAATCGTCTGATGCACAGATATAGTATGCTTCAACTCCTTTGAGTTTTAGATATCTTGTTGTTATATCAGCAGGAAGATATGTTGATGCAACATGACCAAGGTGAATCTCACCGTTTGCATAAGGTAATGCGCTGGTAATTATGGCCTTGTTACTCATTAAGGGAGTAAAACGCGAGACGAATTTAAGCTATCCCCAGCTATGTGCGTACTTTATCTGAGCTGCAGTAGGTTTGTCGATTTTAACAGCCATTGATTTGAGTGCATCGACTGCAATCTGCTTGTCTATATCAGGTGGGACAGTTATCACTTTTCTTCCTATCTTTTTGTAATTCTTTGCAATGTGTATAATAGAAAGAAGTTGGTTTGAAAATGATTGTGCCATTACTTCTGGAGGATGTCCTTCGGCAGCTACAAGATTTGCAATTCTTCCTTTTCCAATAAGATAAACACGTTTTCCATTTTTTAGCAAGCATTCATCAAGGCTTGGTCTTACTTCTCTTACTGATTTTGATTCGTTTAGTAGGAACTTTGCCTCTACTTCAACATCAAAGTGACCAACGTTACCCATTATTGCGCCATCTTTCATCTTCATAATATGCTCTTTTCTTATCACTCCAGTCTGACCCGTTGCGGTGATGAAAATATCTCCAATTTTTGCTGCTTCTTCCATTGGTAAAACTTCGTAGCCATCCATGTGTGCTTCTAAAGCGCGAACTGGGTCTACTTCGGTAACATAGACCTTGGCTCCCATTCCATTCATTCTAGCTGCAACTCCTCTTCCTACCCATCCATATCCAGCTACTACAACACGTTTGCTGGCAATTAGCAGATTCATTGCTCTCAGATAACCATCAATTGTACTTTGGCCTGTTCCATATCTATTATCAAACATATGTTTTGTATATGCATCATTTACTGCAATGACAGGATATCGAAGTTTTTTCTGTTCTGCCAATGCTTTTAGTCTGATTACACCAGTTGTTGTCTCTTCTGTTCCTCCCATAATTTTCAAAGATGAAAATTTTTTGTCACCATGAACTTTACTGTGACAGTCAGAACCATCATCTGTTATAATTTGTGGTTTATGACTGAGCATCTTTTCAATACACCAATCATACTCTTTTGGAGTCTGTCCTCCCCATGCATAAACATCGATACCATTTGATACAAGAAACGCAGCAATCTCATCTTGTGTTGAAAGAGGATTTGCACAACATACACTGACTTTGGCACCTAATTCTTTTGCACCCATTATCAAAACCGAGGTCTCTTTAGTAATGTGCAAACAGATACCTAGTCGAATACCTCGCAATGGTTGTGATTTTTTTAGACGAGTAATAGTATTTGTAAGAATCTTCATGTGATCTTTTGCCCATTCGTGAGATAGCTTGCCTTTTTCTGCAAGACGTGGATCTTTTATTTTACTCATAAATGGTCTCAAATTGAAGAAGTATAAAATGCTATCAAATGAAAATGTAAATATTGATCAGAGTGTGGTTTGAAAAACATGGTTTGGAAAAAGGTTGCAGAAAAAGATGAGATTCCTGAAGGAAAAGGAAAAGAGTTTGTGGTAGATGGGAAACACGTTGCGATCTTTAACCAAAATGGATACCACGGCCTAGACTCCATATGTGTTCACCAAGATGGCTCTCTTGCGCCAGGCAAGTTAGATGGAGATGTAGTAGAATGCCCATTACACTTTTGGCATTATAATATCAAGACAGGCGCACTATTAGATTATATCAAAGGGGTAAAACTGCAAACGTACAAGATTGAAGCAAAAAGCGATGGCCTCTATGCTGATGTCTGAAGGTTTAATTCCATAAAACCAATTTGAAGAATTATTGAATAAAAGACTTCTTGAGGAAATTATAAAAAAAGACTACCAGTCAATCCAGAACAAAATTGAGAGGTTTCTTACAGACGAAGCTTTGCAAAGAGGATCATCAGGTGTCATTTTTGGACTCAGTGGAGGCATTGATTCGGCAGTTATTGCTGCAGTATGTGCAAAATCATTGAAAGATAAATCACTCGCACTTCTCATGCCAGATTCCAAAGTTACACCAAGAACAGATACTGAAGATGCGCTCAAACTCGTAGACAAACTTGGATTAGACTACAAGTTAATTGATATAAGTTTGGTACATTCAGAGTATTCTAAATATCTTGAGCCAAATTCTCTAGCACTTGGAAATCTAAGAGCTAGAATAAGATCAAATATTTTATATTATTATGCAAATTCCAAAAACTTACTGGTACTTGGTTCAAGTGACAGAAGCGAGTATCTAATTGGATATTTCACAAAGTTTGGTGACGGAGCAGCAGATCTTTTACCAATAGTTTCATTATACAAAACACAGATTAGAGAATTTGCAAAATCTCTTGGAGTATCAGATTCTATAATATCAAAGAAGAGCAGTCCAAGCCTCTGGCAAGGCCATACTGCAGAAGATGAGATTGGATTAAGTTATGAAGAAGTTGATCTCATCCTTCATGGTATGGTAGACAAAAATCTTTCATTACAAGAAACTGCAGATCTTACAGAAATTGATCTCTCAATTGTTGATAAAATCCACAAACTGTACAAAAAAAGCGAACACAAGCGGATAACTGCAACAAGCTGTCAATTATAAGAAACGGTGCAAATTTTGAGAATTTTTGATACACTGACAGAAAAAGAAAAGGAGATTGATGTATCGGGAACAATCAGGATGTATGTTTGTGGAGTAACGGTGTACGATGAGAGCCACATAGGACACGCAAGAACAATAATTGTGTTTGATACATTAAGAAGATTTCTAGAATCTCAAGGAAAAAAAGTACAATTCATTCAAAATTTCACAGATGTCGATGACAAGATAATAAATCGCGCAAAACAGGAAAATGCCACGGCGTTTGACATAAGCTCAAAGTACATATCTCATTATTTTGATGATTTTGATAGATTAAACATCAAACGTGCTGACATTCATCCAAAAGCAACCGAACACATCAAAGATATGCTAAATTTGATCAAAGATCTTATTGACAAAGGTTATGCGTATGTTTCAAAAAACGGAGTCTATTTTTCTGTAGAAAAATTCAAAGAATATGGTAAACTTTCAAAGAAAAAAATCGATGAATTATTATCTGGTGCAAGAATTGAAGTAGACGAAACCAAAAACGATCCACTTGACTTTGCGTTATGGAAGTTTTCTGATGAAGAACCCAAGTGGCCAAGCCCATGGGGAGATGGACGACCTGGTTGGCACATAGAATGTTCTGCGATGAGTTTGAAATATCTTGGAGAAAACTTTGAGATCCATGGTGGAGGCAGAGACCTGATATTTCCTCACCATGAAAATGAAATTGCTCAATCCGAATCGCATACGGGAAAACAATTTGCAAAAATTTGGATGCATGTAGGAATGATGACAATAAACGGTGAGAAGATGTCAAAGTCCTTGGGAAACATAAAATCTGTAAAATATGTTCTTGATCATTGGGGACCAAACATAATCAGGCTGTTTTGTCTCTCGGGTCATTATTCAAAGCCAATTGATTATTCAGAAGAACTTCTTAGGGAAAACATTGTAAAATGGCGTCAAGTGGAAAACTGTTATTTTGAACTGATTTTAGCAGAAGGTCAAGGCCCCACTGATGACATACAGAAAATAATCTCAGAAACAAAAAAAGAGTTCGAGGTAGGATTAGAATCAGATTTTAATACTCCCCTGGCATTAAGCGCGTTTTTCAAACTTATAAAAGAAATAAACAGAATTGCTGCAGCAGAAATGCTTACACAATCAATTTCAAAAATAGTTTTACCAGAACTTGAGAAGATACTTGAGACACTTGGTTTGAAAATTCCCAAAATATCAGAAGAAGAGAAATCAACTATAAACGAGCTAATAGGAAAACGTAACATGTTTAGAGAACAAAAACAATACCAAGAAGCAGATATGATTAGAAAACAAATTTCAGAGATTGGAATAACGCTAATTGATCATAAAAATAGAACGCTCTGGATGAAACAAGAAAAAATTGGAATAGAAAACTAGGATTTTTTTGTTACTGCACTAACTACTGATATCACATCTCTGTCTCGTAGCTGATAGCTTGGCGGCAATCTTACACCGTATCTTAAATCCTTGGCATAAAGAAGTCCTTTGGTCAAATCAGTGTGTATTTCCTTTGCAAGATCTTCTATCGTAGAACCATCTTTCATCAAAATGAGATCTGGTAACACTCTTCCTTTTTTGTCAGAAAGTTTCTCTGGCACTGCGATTGGATAAATAGAATTCATTTTTAGTAGTTTGAAAACAGTTACGTTGATTGCAAACTGTACACCGGTTCTCATATATTCACCAAGTATGTCTTTTGTGATAAAATCGAGAGCATCGATTTGTTTTTTATTTAATTTGTCTTTCTGCAGTATCTCAAATTGTTCAGAGCCTGGAACATATTTTATTAGACCTGCGTGTTCTGCCCTTCGTAGCGATAGTTCGCTATCTGCACTTGCGGGTACAATGATGGTATCAAAGTATCTTTCTCTCAAGCGGTCAAAGTTCTTGTCTGCACCAGGCAAGTCTATCTTATTTGCAACTATGAGAGTAGGTTTTGAGATATGTCTTAGATATGAGGCAAACTTTTTGCTGTCATGCATATCAAAGTTATCAAAGTGTTTATCCTCTAGTTTGGTTACCTTTAGCGCTTCTTTTACATGAGCCTCTTTTACTCCAATTCCTCTAAACACATCTGTCAATGCTACAAGTTGTTCAGTATCAGAATTGATTAGCTTTGAAATTTTATCCCTATTTCCTTCTAAGAGTTTTAGGTACCACATTATTAGCTCTTCTTCTATATCAGCAACATCAGATATCGGATCACCGCTACCTACATCAGCAATTTTTCCGGATGAATCGACACTTCCTGATACATCAACTACATGTAACAGTGCGTCAGATTGAGTTGCAACTGAAAGAAATTGGTTTCCCAGTCCCTTGCCTGCCCATGCGTCTTTTATCAAGCCTGGAAGATCATTTAGTTCAATTGGGATGAATCTCCATCCGTCACTACACTTTGAATTTTGTGGTTGATCTTGGACATTAAATTCTGTATGAACACATGGAGTGATTGCATTAGCCATTGCTCTTTCTGGTTTTTTTGTTGTAAAAGGATAAGTGGAAATTTCTGAGTGAGAAAGCGTTGCCGCATTAAAGAATGTAGTTTTGCCAGTGTTTGTCTTACCAATTAGACCAATCTTTATTGGCATGAATTAATTTTAGAATTTGAATATTTATCTCTGCCGAACAAATTCAGCAATGGTTCTGTTTTTCTTTGAGTTTCGCGCTAGTGTTTTTGAGCTCATCAGAACACCATGATATCTCATCAAGTTCTTCTCTAGTCAATTCATCATTCCATTTTTCAAGCGCAAGCTTTGAAATTTGTGAGGCATTGTATATTAGACTCCAATAAGGATGGTGTTCGGCAGCGGAATATGCAATTTCAGATACTTCTTCTAATCCAGCCTTTGCGCGTTCTAAAGAGTCTGTTTTTTCACCATATATTTTAATTATATTTGCATCAAGGTCTGGTTGAATTTTTAGTGCGTTTTTTTCTTCAAATGATTTCGCAAGTTCTAGAAGAGATTTGTAAAAGTCAGAAAATGTGTCGTCGGTCATTCTAAAATAATCTCTCATGTTCTGCCAGCATGCATCTGTTAAAGACTACTTCAATCCCTGCATTACGGGCAAGTTCTTCTGCTTCTTGGTTATGAATTCCTTCTTGTAACCAAATAAGTTTAGGTTTTTTCTTGATTGCCGCTTCAACTACAGGAAACACTTGATCAGATGGTCTGAACACGTCTACAATGTCTATTGATTCATTAACTTCATTGATTTCATGATAGCATTTTTTACCCATTATCTCATCAGCTGTAGGGTTTACTGGTATGATGTTATAGCCTTTATCTGCAAGATATTTTGGTACATAATGTGCAGCTTTTTCTGGATACTTTGACATTCCAACTACTGCGATGTTTTTTAGAGAATAGAATTTTCTAATTTGCTCATCAGTATGCGAATCTTTTTCCACACCATATCTACACAGATTGGGTTAATATTTTGTATTGCAAACAGTTTATAGGAAGATTTTAGGAATCATCAAATATGGAATCAGAATCTGACCCAAAAGATGTTATAGTTTTAGAAGCAATCAACAAAGGTAATAAAAAATTCGATAAAATCGAAAAGATTGCAAAAATAGATGGTAAAGAGCTAAACGAGATACTTGAGAATCTTGATAAAAAAGGACTAATCATGGTGGTAGAAAAAAAAGGATTTTTCAGTACTAAAAAAGAGATTGTATTAACAGAGAAAGGTCAACGAGAATTACAAGAAAGGAAATTTGAACTTCAAAAAAACTGGAACCAGATGGTTACAATGTGGAAGGGTGGAGACAAACAGAAATTGCAGCAATACATGGACAACAATAAATCAATTCTTCCATCATTGATGTTTTTGGGCATAATGGATATTATCATGTTTTCAACCATGATGAGTTTCATGGGTATGGCCATGTCAAGCTACATTCCAGCAGACCAGATGCCAGCTCAAACAGACAGTGGAACAGATGCCTCATCAGATACTGGTGATGCAGGATCTGATATGGGCGGCGGCGGGGGTTTTGACATAGACATAGGATTCTAAAAATCAGAACAAAAAAAGGAAAATTAAGTTGAGGACTATTGCCCTGCAACGACCGAATAGCTCACTGTAAATGGCTCAGTATTCTTTGTGTGAACTGCTAACGCATTTCCTGAGAAAACCCATGTTCCCATAGAGTTTTTAGGATCTACAAAGGTCAAAGCAAACTTGGTATTTTCATCCAAACTCCATGTCTTTTGTCCTGCATCTTCACCTGGTGCCAGTGGACCATGTAGTGCCACAAGTTGAATGTTTTCAGATGCAGAATAAGTCAATACACCAGTGTAAGTCTTGTCACTTGGTGGCAAGATTATTGCAAGTTGATGTGATTCATGACCAACTCCTGGATCTTGTACGGATGTGATGGTTCCAGTTTTTACAGTACTAGTTGGTTGGTTTTCCATATAGCTAATCGAATAGCTTGTTGTAAATGGTTTAGTGTTCTTTGTGTGAACCGCTAAAGCATTTCCAGTGAATACCCAACTGCCCGCAGAATTTTCGGGATCGACAAAGGTCAGAGCAAACTTGGTTTCGCCATCTGGAGTCCATATTGCTTGTCCTGCACCTTCACCTGGTGCTAGTGGACCATGTAGTGCCACAAGTTGAATGTTTTCAGATGTGTCGTATGTCAGGATTCCTTTATAGACATTTGAGATTGGTGGCAAAATTATTGCAAGTTGATGTGATTCATGACCAACTCCTGGATCTTGTACGGATGTGATGGTTCCAGTTTTTGTCTTCCATCCATGATATGCGTTCATTTGTTTTTGCATCATTTTCTTGGCTGGCATCTTTTCTGCCATCGCCTTTTCGGTCATCTTTTCTTTCATCACCTGTTTTGCTCCAGATACAGTACACAATTGATCACCACAGACATTTTTGTGACGTGTTTTTGGGTTCGGTGAACCGGAGCCTTTCAGTGCGTCTGCTGTTTGTAAAGAGAGTACAGCGACGGACATCAACAAAACAGATGCCAAAAGTAAGGATGCTACGTATTTTGAAGTCATTGTTGCACCTTCTTAGCAAGCATATAAAAAATTATCTCATTTCATTTTATATCTCTGGAATAATTACGTTTTTAACTAATTTACCAATAGGGTTCAGTCAATGACGGTAAGAATTGGCGAAAAAGCACCTAATCTAAAAGTGTCAAAATGGGTTCAAGGACTTCCAACAAATATAGATAAAGAAAAAGATAACGTAATTCTTGTTGAAGTTTTTCAAGTAAATTGTCCTGGTTGTTTTTTAAATGGAATTCCTGAAGCAATTGAGATGTATAACAAATATCACAAAAACGGACTAACAGTTTTTGGTGTGGCCACTGCCTTTGAAGATTTTGATAAAAATACGTTAGAAAATTTAGAACTATTACTTACTACTGGGGAAACAATAGGTGATACACTAAATGCACTTGGACAATACAGACAGCTTAATGGAACGAAGTTGTTATACAAAATTCCTTTTCCAGTAGCAATTGATTCATTGAAAAAGGCATCGGAAAATCTAAGCCAAGAAAAAATAATGGAAGTCATAGATGCAAATATTCCAAACTTTGATTCGTATAGATCAGAGCAAAAAGCTGAATTAATTGAACGTGTTAAACAATACTTGAGATCAAAAGAATATTCTGCTGAAACTTTTGAAGAATATGCTTTGAGAGGAACACCCTCTTCTATACTCATTGATAAAAAAGGCATACTGCGTGATGTTTCTTTTGGTCAAAATGGTCTTCTTAAAAGCAGAATACAGAATTTATTAAATGAGTAGTGTGAAATCTTTACGTGTATACTTCTTACGATAATAGTTCGCTTGTCAAGATAGTCACTCTTCTTAAATCTCACAAATCAGAATACTTGTCAGGGCAGGACATAAGTGAACCATTAATGCTTAGTCGTGCTGCAGTCTGGAAACACATCAAAAAGCTTCAATCTCTAGGATACAAGATTGATTCGCGACCAAAACTTGGATACAGATTAACAAAAACCACAGAATTGCTTTTACCCTGGGAAGTAAGCGATGGATTAGAAACAAACCTTTTTGGTAAAAGAATCTATTACTTTGATACGATAAATTCTACACAAAATTTTGCTATTGAATTAGCATCAAGACCACAAGAAAATGGAACAGTAGTAATTGCCGAGAAACAAACACAAGGTAGAGGAAGATCAAGTCGAAAATGGACTTCGCCTAGTGGCGGAATATGGATGTCAGTGATTTTGCGTCCAGAGTTTGAAATTTCAACATCTACATTATTTCCTGTAATTTCATCACTTGCCATTGCACTTGCGATTGAGAAAGTTTTGAAAATTAAACCACAGATAAAGTGGCCAAATGACTTGACCATTAATGATAAGAAGGTTGCAGGAATTCTAGTTGATGCGTCTGTAGAATCAGGCAAAATAGATTACCTAATTCTTGGTGTAGGAATTAATTTCAAAATTAATGTAAAGGAGGTTGAAAAGGCTATCAAAAACACAGGAAATTATTATGGTGTAGCCACACTTGTAACCAAAAATAATAAAACAAATCCTGCTCAATTAGTACAGGCGTTTCTATTGGAGCTTGAAAGATTGTACAATTTATTTTTAGATGGAAATTCTGAATACATAATAAAACAATGGACAAAGAGATCGTCTACAATTGATAAAACAGTTAGCATTACTTCCTCAGCTGGCCAAATACATGGAAGAGCAATCAAAATTGACAAAGATGGCGCTCTTGTGATTTCAAATAAAGGAAAAACTCAACGTGTTCTTGTAGGTGACCTAATTTGAACATCAGTTGGGCAAATACTGATAATTTTGATGAGGCAGATATTGTGATCATAGGAATTCCAGATGAGTCCAAGTCTCATGCTCTGAGAAAAGGCACATCAGAAGCACCAGACAAGATACGCCAAATATCTTCAACCAGGGATACATACTCTAGAGACAGTACAGTTTCACTAGGGATGCCGTTTGGTGGACTAAAAAAGAAAGTGTTTGATTATGGAAATGTTACAAGAAATCAGATTGGAGAAGTAATTGACAAAATAGTTTCAAAATCCAAAATACCAATATCTATTGGAGGAGATCATTCAATATCAGTTGAGATAATAAAATCAATTTCGAAAAAATATGGTTCTTTGTCTTTGGTATATTTTGATGCTCATCCTGATTTTATTGGTTCTACAAGAAACTATTATGGTTCTGTCTTTTTTGATGTCCTGCCGTTTATAGATTTGAAATCAAGCATACAGATAGGAGTTAGAACTCCAGAACAGGAAGAAATTAACAATATCAAAAAATATAATCTTTCAGTGATTACCCCGTTTGACATGTTAAAAATTGGTTTATTGGAAACTGAGAAAGAAATTATAGAAAAAGTAGGAAAAAATGTGTATGTTTCATTTGATATGGATGCAATAGACCCGGCATTTGCTCCAGGAGTCTCTGCCCCTGTACCAATAGGACTGCGAAACAGTGAAGCCGCGTATTTGCTAAAATCTCTTGCACAGAAAGGAATTGTGGGAATGGATATAATGGAAGTCTGTCCCGATTATGACATAAAAGACAGGACGTCTCATCTGGCCTCAAGAATGATTGGCGAAGTGATCTCATCCTCCTAATTTAATACAAAAAATAATCTTGGTTTTGACCATATGCTTTTAACTGGGCCATTTTGTTAACTTACTAATGTTTTCACATTTTACAATAAAAGATGCTAATGAAGTACTACCAACAGTTATAAAAAAATTCAAAAACATTGTCAATCTCAAAGATCAGGCGGTGTTAATTCAAAGTGAGATGGAAACAAATCCAAAATACATGTCAAACTTTAAAGATTATGTAATTAAAAAGCAAGAACTCAATACTGTGATGTCAAATTTTTATAAAGCCATAGAAGATTTGGAAAGTATGGGGGCAATGATAAAGAGCGTAGAAGAAGGTTTACTAGATTTTCCATCAATTAGATTTAATGAAGAGGTTTTTCTTTGCTGGAAAGAAGGTGAAACAGAAATAAAATTCTGGCATGGCAAGGATGAAGGTTTTATGGGAAGAAAACCCCTTAGTGTAAGTGACGAGTCTTTAGTGTAATGCTGTCTACTTGGTTTAGAGTAATTAGAATCAGATTTCTTCTTT